>JAHIVC010000011.1 GCA_018816945.1 Bacteroidota bacterium
ATGATTTCTAAGATCAACATTCAATCTGTTGGATTCAGATATACTTCGGCTATAGATGATTGCACCCAGACAATTATATATTACGACTTTCGAATCTCTTTTCAGGTCGATCTGAAAATACCCATTACTTGGGTTTGGCGAAATCTTAATTTCGTCCTTTTCCGGATATTTTTTTATGCCCGTGGTGATAGTATCTATACTGAAAACACTTTTTAGAGCAGAATACATCTTATACCAACCTGTTGAGTCACTCCTGAACTTTGTACGCTCCTGTTCAATATGAATAAATCTTCCATCACAGGATGAGGCATTTTCATAACAAGGATCAGTGCTCTTGTTGATCAATCTTCCCTGGGTATTTGTGAAAGCTGTCAATCTTGTCCAGTCCAGATCAATATTTGCTAATTTAAACGTAATGGATGGATCATCCTGCAAGAATGCTTCTTCAATTAATGAAAGATAGTCGATGGAGGGAGTGATCCTCGTTCCATTACTCATAATCAGATCAGGATCACCCGAGTCTTGAGCAAATCCATGAAGTTGTAAAAAAATACTATTGTCAAATTCATTAAAAAACGCTTCGGTAGTTTTTTGAAAAACAGAGTTGCTATTGTGGGCATTGTCTGAGATTCGGTAAGGCGACGATGGGCCACAAGCTGTTGTTGTACCCGAACATTCCGAATATTCTGAATTATTACAACGATGGGTTCCGCTGATAAAAAGTGCCCTTGGAATTAATCTCTTAAAACAAAATATCGCCTGATATCCGGTTTGTGAATCATAAACAGGATGGGGTGCCTGAATAATCAAATTATTCCGTAATGGATTAATACTAATAACGTAAGTACCCCAATAATGGATCTGTGAACTATTTTCCTTTATGACATAAAACCGATTGTTCGATGCTATTGTTGTATCCTGAAAATCAATAATCTGATAATTTAATGAAGCAGCCAAACCATTCGCCGATTCAATATTCCCGTCAAAAATGGCATCCATCATATTGCCCCACGAATTTAATTGAGCCACAGTTGGAGCCTGATAATCATTACCGTTGCTACCCGGCAGACTTTCAACCATTTCATTCAAATAGACTTCAATATTGCCTTCAATGCTTTGTCCATATGAAAAGCTGAAAAGCAAACAAACCAAGAGTAGGACAAGAATCTTTTTCATTTTATGATGATTGAATGTTCATTAACCTTTGAATAAAGCAATCTTCTATTCATTTTTAAGTAGTCGGCAGTTTTTGATTGATTATAATTATTGATTTTTAATGCTTCGGTCAATAATTTCTTTTCAATATCTGCAATTATACTTTTAAACGAATATTTATCATTTAAGTATGATTGTAAAGTTGCATTGAGATTGGTACGTCTGTTTGTTTCGTGAGGTAGTTTATCAATTCTGATAATATTATCGGTTGTCATAATAGATGCCCTATGAATGGTATTTTCCAGTTCGCGCACATTTCCGGGCCAATGATAATCGAGTATGTTTTGCAAACTATCCTCCTGCAAAATCAGTTTTTGAGTGGGGCTATACTTTTGGAAAAAGTAGTCGATCAACACATGGATGTCATCCGGGCGATCCCTTAATGGAGGGATATTGATCCGGGCAACATTAAGCCGGTAATACAAATCTTCCCTGAATCTTCCTGCCTTAACTTCATCTTCAATATCCTTATTGGTGGCTGCTATAATCCTCACGTTTACCTTTAAAGGTGTAGTACCCCCGACTCTGAAAAAAGATTGTCCTTGTATTATTCTGAGCAGACGAACCTGCAATGACGGTGGCATACTATTCACCTCGTCTAGAAAGACCGTTCCTTCATTTGCCAATTCAAAAAGTCCCTTCCGTTGTGATTCGGCCCCTGAAAATGATCCTTTCTCATGACCAAAGATTTCACTCTCAAGCAATGATTCAGATAAGGCACCACAGTTAATTTTAACATAAGGTTTGTCGGTCAGATGAGAATGTCGTTGAATGGCATCGGCTATGAGTTCTTTACCGGTCCCGCTTTCGCCTTGTATAAGCACGGAAGCATCAGTTGCAGAAATCCGACCAATGGTTTTAAAAATCTCCTGCATTTTTGAATTCTTCGAAATGATCTTAGAACCCTCTTCTGACTTAGAACTGGAAACCTTAGAACGCAGTTGCTTTAACTCTTTAAGCAATTCACTATGCTTAAGCGCTCTTTCGATGATCATGATAAACTCTTCCAGCTCGAAAGGTTTTTCCATATAATCAAAAGCACCCAATTTCATCGCTTCAATTGCTTTTTCACTCGTTCCATAAGCGGTAAGCATGATACAAGGTAACTCAGGATAATTATTTTTCGTGAGCTTCAAAACCTCTAACCCGCTCATATTTGGCAGATTTATATCCAGAATTAAAATGTCCAATGTTGTACTTTCGATCATATCAATGGCTTCTTCACCTGTTTTCGCTTCTAACAGTGAATATCCTTTCATCGAAAGTAGGTCAACAATATTCCGACGCATGGAAGCCTCATCATCTACAATTAGTATTTTCTTCTCGTTATCCATAATTATTTTTTAAACCAATTGTTGCTTTATTGGAAATAAAATTGTGCATTTAACACCACCCTGATCAATGTTTTCAAAAAATATTTCTCCATTGTGGGCTTTTATGATTTCATAAGAGATGGGCAAGCCCAATCCAACACCGGAGGGTTTAGAGGTTACAAAGAGTTCAAACATTCGATCAAAAATATGTTCAGGAATACCTTCCCCTGTATCAATAAATTCAATCATTAAGCGATCGTTTTCAACCGATTTGATATTGATTGTTATTTTCCCTCCATTCGGCATAGCCTCCATCGAATTAGCAAGGATATTAATAAAAACCTGTTGAATAGAGTTTGGATCCGCTTCGATGAATGGATCATCATTATCATTGATGACAAATTCAATGTTTGAATTTTCTTTTTGTATTTGGAGTATATTGATCGTTTCTCTTATTTGATCAAGAAGATTTATATTAAACATTGTTTTATTGATAGGCTTTGAGAATATTAAAAGCCGCTTAATTAAATTTGACAAACGATTTGTTTCATTCACAACAAGTTCCATGGCATCTTCAGTGATCAGTTCTTGTTTGTTTCCCGAAAGTTTCTGCTCTTTCAATAGTTGTTGCCATATTTGAATTCTGGTTTTGATAATTGCCAGTGGCGTACGAACTTCATGTGCAACACCTGCCACAATGCGCCCAATGGATGCCATTTTTTCTCTTTGCAGGAGTTTAAGTTCCAAACTGCGTCGCTGATGGTTTCCAGATTCTAACTTTTCCAATGTTAAATTAATGGATGAAACAATTTCCCTAAATAACTTTTCTCTATTTTGTAATCGATAATTTGGATTTAAATGTATTTTTTCCAATTCATTGCGAATAGATTGAATATTTTCTCTCAGTTGATAAGTAAACCAAAGAACAAATAATAAACTAATGATTAAAATAACTGCGGCAATATTTACCACATTTTGTAATTTAATAAGCGGTAATTCCCTTTCAATATGAATCCGCACCCAAATGGTCCCAACTGTTTTATTTTGAAACTTAACGGGAATTGTCATTAATGGAAACACTGCCGGATCAAATCCATGTAACTCTAAAAGGTAACTATTCTGAGCAATGCTCTTTAAGCATTGTTCCCTGATGATATTGTATGATCGGGGAGGTGGGCCGTAAACGGGTATTGGTGGATTGCTAGTGGGATAAGCGTAACCCAGAAATTTATCAATACCATTAAAATAAAATCCACCTTCCAAGCCTATATGCTCTGACAAAATTTCTTCTGTTATTTTGGTAAGCGTAATATCCATTTCATCCTGTTGGGTTGGAGGTAATTCAGCCATCGAAAAATAGGAATTATTGCCAAAATCCTCAATGTTCTCTTTGGAAATCATTAATAATTCCCTAGCGGTTGCATTACATAAAACCGAATTTTTGGCTATGGTTTTTTTGTGCCAATTATTAATGACGTTATATGATATCAGAACCAGAGATACTAAAATTAGAGTGAACAGAACACTGTTTTTCTGATATTTTCTTTTGATTTTATTGTTCTCAATTTTCAACATTCGCTCCACCCTTTTTATGATTTGCAATTGTTTGATGAACAAAAATAATGCTTTTCAACTTTAAAACAGGTCTAATACTTTTTGATAATTAATCAGTGCTAAAGAAGCAGCGATTGATTGTTCTTTAAGAATACCGGAAATTGATTGTACGCTTTCGTCATTGATGTTTACTTTTGAAACCACATGAATATCAATCGCAGTATTGATAAATCTATTTTCGAATTTTTTATTTAATAGAATCTCGGCCATTTGCACATTGGGATTAATGATGGCCAGAGGTTCAATTTCTGAATAATTAAATGCTTCAGTCCATATTTTTTTCGAGTAGCCAAAATGGGTACAATTTAAACTCGCGTAAATGCTATCTTTTGGGTAAGTACCCTTTGCAAGCGCCTCATCTACGTATGACATGATAAGAATTTCTGTATCCTCCCCTAAAGGATTATTCTCTATGTAATTTTGCAATTGAGGGCAGGCTTGTGACACAATCCGTGCATTTGAAATACCTTGTTCAACCAGTTGAGAACGATAGCTGTCTTCTTCGATGGTAGTTTCGGTGCCAAAAATTAATACTTTTGAATTTGCATTTTGATCCAACTTCTTTTTGATTTCTAACACGCCAATATCAACAATCCCGATTATTGGGATGATGGCAGTTTTTGCAAAATTGGTTTCTTCATAAATTGTTGACAGCGTGTTGCAGGCAATTAGAATTAAATCAGGTTTATATTTTTTACTTATTCCATTCAAGACCATGTTGAATGTTTCGACTTTTTCATTTCGATTTGTAAGCGCATTGTAGCCTCCGGTTTCATTGAAAAGCGCATTTGCAAATACTAAGTTGATTTTTGCAAAATGCCCGGAATTTCGCATATTTTTTTCCATCTCTGCCAAAACAGAAAGTCCACCTAAACCTGAATCGGTTATTACGACGGTGATACTATCTTTTTCGAATAATGAGTTGACAGAAGTAGTTTGAGCCTTCGTATTTGAGCAAAGAAGAATTAAAAAAAGGGTACTGATTAAGAGATGCTTTTTCATTTCTTTAATGATAATGAGTTAGTGTGGATAAATACTTCTATTGGCTTAATAAGCCCTATGAGTCGTTCTAACTCATAGGGCTTTCTTAACCTTTTATTAATAAAAAATGATGCCACTGATTCTATTCAGGAATGATGGTCTGCCTTCAAATTAATTAAAGCTTAAACATCCTAAATACATAGCTCATTTGTCTTTGATCAAGATTAAATCCACTAAACACATTGTTTACTGAAAAATCCATAATTTCTGATTATTGTCAACGATTACAGGACAATTAGGGTTGTATGAAATTTCAGTTTGCGGATAAGGAAACCTTGCAGGAATCGGACCGGCACCGGCTACAGGTGTAAGTGCAGGGTATCCCGTTCTTCGATAATCATCGTAAGGCACCACGGTCGAGTACATTGCCAGATATTTCTGCTCGATAATTTTTTCGAGTGTAATAGTAGTGGCATCCTCAATATTGATATTTGTATTCAGCCAAGTGGTATTAGCGTTTCCGGTAACTGCAAGTACCGATGAAGCGACTGCGGCTTTATAGGCAGCGGCAGCTCCTGCAGCATCAGGAGAGGCTTGCTTAAATAAACATTCTGCTTTTATAAACTGCATTTCGGCATATGAACTTAACACAACCGGTGCTGATGCACTGTTATTATAGGTTCCGAGTGTTGATGCGCTTGTAATTTCCGAACCTGCCGGACTTCCTACATATTTTCCACTTAGTGCTTTAGCATAGAATGATAATCTGGGGTCAGAAGTTGCTGCAAGTTTATCAATAAATGTTTTACACATTTTTATGTCATTTTTATATGAAGATACAGTTGCATACTGATACATCGGCCCTGCTTCTGTATTTGCTGTCCCAAAGTTCATTACAAACTTATCAGAAGAGCCAAAGGAACTGTTGACATAAGCAATTGCATTAGTGTAGTCCTTTTTGTTAAGTGCATATCTTGCCCTGATTGCATTGGCCGCTTTTATCCATGATGTTTTATTATTACTGTAAATAATATCCCCGGCAAGTGCAGTGGTGTTTGTTGTTGAACCAAGGTCCGTGATTGCTTGTGCCAGGAGATCATCAATTGTAGCATAGATTTCTTGTTGCGTGTTATAAACAGGTGTTATTAATCCCTCATCACCTTGAAATGCTTCAGTATATGGCAAATCTCCAAATAAATTCGTTAGTGTTCCAAGGCTCAAAGCCATACATACTTTTGCAACACCTGCATAATGTGGCGAATTTGCTTCTGCTGCTTTTTGAATGATCTTAGTTGCATCCATCATTGATTGGTAATACAATCTCCTCCATAAGTCATCAACATCAGTAGGTCCCAAAATATAATTTGCTTCCCCGGCTGATTGTCTTGCAACACCATTCAGTTGCTGCATAAAAATATTGGTGGTTTTAACAGCCCTGATCCCTCCAAGTTGATAGGACATTGAGAGCTCCATCGTTGGAACCAACAAATCCATGGGCACATCTGATGGAACATCCGGATTAATATTCATTTTCGGATCTATCCATTTTTCACATCCGGTAATAAACAAAGTGAATATTACCAGAAATGCTATATTTAATTTATATAAACTTTTCATGTTTTTATTTTTATAGGTTACAATTGATTATTTTAGAATGTAAGTTTTATACCGAAAAGATACGATTTAGCTGCCGGGCTTGCGAAATAATCAAAACCTTGTCCGTTTGTAGCTCCATAAACACTGACTTCAGGATCACCCCCTTTATAAGGAGTTGATACAATTAAATTGTTTCCGGTAGCATAAACTTCAAGTCCTTGTAATTTCAATTTTGAAAGCATTGCTTTATTAAAGGTATAAGACAAGGTAAGCTCTCTCAACTTAACCCAACTTGCATCTTCAACTGCCTGTGATGCGGCACCTCCACTCGTGAAACTATTTTCGCCTCTGTACCAGCTTTGATCTTTTATTACTTCGGTTGTGTTAACTACACCGGTGGATACAACATTACCGTTTGCATCTAAATGCCCGTAAACACCTTCGAAAACGGTAGGAGTTGATCGGTCAAGCGTTTCAATGGTTTGTCCGTAATAGTTCAAATTGAATCTGGTTCCGTTGTTCACATATCCACCACTTTTGATATCAATCAATGCAGTTAACTCAAAACCTTTATAAGTCAAGGTATTATATATATTCATGGTCCAATCAGGATTTACTTTACCCAGAGGTACAGTGGAGGTCTTATTTGTCCATGGGAATCCATCAGGATGGGTATCCGTCGGATCATCATTAATTAGAATATTGCCGTTAGCATCGCGATACCAATCGAATCCGTAAATAGTAGCATAATCCTGTCCAACAGCAGCATTAATCTGTGCTTTGGTATCGCCGTTAAGTGTTACATAGCTAACATCTTTGGCTAAACCTGTTACAGGGTTTTTCATTTTTGTGAAATTTAATCTTATATCCCACTGAAATTCCTTGATTTTTACCGGAACTGCATAAATACTGAGTTCAATTCCTTTGCTTTCCATTGATGCAGCATTTAGATACATATTTGTATAACCTGAAGCGGCAGCAATGGTAACCGGAAGAAGCAGGTCGATGTTTTCATTAAAGAAATATGACACATCCAATCCAATTCTATTTTCCAAAAATTTCAGTTCGGTCCCGATTTCAAAAGAAGTCTGGGTTTCATGTCTTAAATTTGGATTGCCAACTGTGTTTCCTACTGTATATCCTGCTGTTCCTAAGAAAGGGAAAGAAATTCCGGCGGTATAATAATCATCCGCGCTTCCGGAACCATAATAAGAAGAAGTCCTGTAAGGATCAGCTATATTAGCGGTTTTCGCCCATGAAGCCCTTAATTTTCCAAAAGTAAGTATTTTGTTATCCTTCAGTTGAGGTAATTCAGAAAACAGGAAAGATCCACTAAAGGATGGGAAAAGTGCTGAAAGATTATCTTCAGGCATGGTTGTTGACCATTCGTTACGCAGTGTAGCTCCGAAGTAGAGCATATTCTTATAATCAATACTCAGATCAGCAAATATTGCAGCGGTCCTATATTCGGTTGTACCATTTCCTGCAGTCTGTTTGCTTGTGTTATCCAGATTATATAAACCCGGTATGGAAAGATCGGCGGTATAAGCAGTAAGGTACCTATAACTTTGTTGGTACATGTTCTGTCCAAGATTTAAATTAAATCCCAAGTCTTCATTGATTTTCTTCTTAATACTTAAGATCAAGTCCGAATTAAACATCATATGATGTTCTGACCGCTCCCTCAAATAACCTTTCAACCTGCCCTGACTGTTCCAATTTGAAATTTCCTGAAATCTTCTTTGGTACCAATCAACCCCTACATTGTAGGATAAAGACATCCAGTCGTTAAATTTTGCTTTTAGAAAAGTATTACCGACAAACCTGTCGTTAATATCTTTAAAAAATTGTTCATATACGGACCAGTAGGGATTATTATAGGTTCCATTAACTCCGGTATATGTTCTTTGAGTACCATCTTCAAGCTTATAACCAGCAGCATTATTAAATGTTGCTGGTGTTCTGTACAGGCCTATTCCTATACCTGAACTGGTTCCACCTTCTCTGATTAGGTTATTGATCGTGTGTGAGTACATCACATTAGCGCCCGTACTGACTTTTTCGGTCAGTTTTGTTTCAGCATTTAGCCTGATGGTCGTTCTGTCAAAATCATTATTTGGGGCAATCCCTTCTTCATTCAAATTTCCAATGGAGAAGTAATAGGATGAATTATTATTGCCTGCCTCTATACTAATATTGTTATTGTACGAAACACCTGTTCGGAAAAATTCATATTGGTCAAATGTTTTTACAGGCTCACCGGTTGCATTCGGATGATTTTTACTTACAATAGCACCATCAACATCAAGCAAAGGATTTGCCCAATCGACTGTTTCTCTCGAATAGCTAGTGGTATCCAATAATGGACCCCAAGCACCGTTGTATTTACTACGCCAGCTTCCATTTAATCCTTGTCCGTATTTATCTTGCAATTCGATATGCTTCCCAAGTTGCTTAAATCCCACTGAAGAGTGAAGTTTAACTTTCATTTTTTGGTCAAGGGCTCCCTTTTTGGTTGTTATTACAATAACCCCATTGGAAGCCAGCAGTCCATAAAGCGCTGTTGCAGCACCCCCTTTTAGTACGCTTAAAGATGCAATATCGTCGGGGTTAAGGTCAATACTTCTCGATGATGTATAATAACCCGACTGACCCGTACCACCCCGATAAGAAGGTTCTGTGCTTATTGGCATCCCATCGATGACAAATAAGGGTTGGTTGTTTCCGGTAAGTGAAGCAGCACCCCGAATAGTCATATAAGATGCAGCTCCTGCATTACTGGATGAACTGGTAACCTGGAGCCCTGCAGCCTTTGCCGCGAGTGAGGATACAATATCACTATTGCCCCTTTTATCTAACTCCGACCCACTCACTTCCTGGACTGTATATCCTAGTGCCTTTTTTTCACGTGAAATACCAAGTGCCGTGACAACAACCTCATCAAGATTGATGTCACTCGGTTCCATAACTACATTTAGAACTCCACCTGTAATTGTAATTTCCTGTGTTTTCATCCCAATAAAAGAGAAAACCAGGACAGTAGATCCAACCGGGACATTCACAGTGTATGAACCATCCTGGTTGGTTGTCGTTCCTTGCGCTGTTCCTTTTACAGATACGTTAACACCAGGAATTGTTCCTTCCTTGTCGCTAACTGTACCGGTAACGATTGTTTGAGCGTAAGCCTGCATTCCGAAGAGCGAAAAGAATGCCAGAAATAAGATTAAATTTTTCATAAGCTTCCAGTTTTAATTTGTTTTAAGGTAAAGGTTATATTCATTAATTTAAAGTTGGTTTATCGGTTAAGTTTTCATTTTCCGTGGTACTGATACAATTAAACAAAATAGGCTAACCAGTAAGGTGATTGAAAGTATGGTTTTATTGGTACGTTTTTCATTGAAAAGCTTGTTTGAGGCTGAATATTGAATCCCGGGAGAAATATCCATTTCGTATCTATTAGCCAATTCTTTAATATTTAAAAGATTAATGACCGGAATGCCCATCGCATTGATTTCCTGAATTACACCCCTATCCTTATCATCGCATAACGTGATATTTTTGTTAAACCCATTCGGAATGGAAACAGCATGGGTACAACTTCCTAATGCAGCCTGATTACCCCCAATATTTATGAGTAATGAAATATTATTTGATACAAACAGATCAACCCGATCCGTTATGGCCTGAGTTAGATTTTGAGGCGAGTATAGTGTTCGGTCATTTCTTTTCGCTGCATCTTCCAAAAACACATTCCCTTCTTCACTCAGCCCTGACCCGATATCATTTTCGGCTCCTTTTGAAACAATTTCAGAATGATATTTCAAGCCACCATCATCAATTAACCAGTTTTCCATATCAATCCATGTGGCTGTCTCCTGATTGGCACCATACGATGAAGCACCCAGAGAACTTGTAATGACCGCCCCAAGGTTTAAAGTCTGCAAAGCTGCCAACGCAGCAATAGATAGTGAAGGAAAAGATCCGGATAAAATGACACCTACTTTAGCGCTTTCTTTAATACCCGCTTTCTTTATCAATCGTACAATTAAAGCAGAAAAGTCAGGGTTCGTTGAAATCTCTTTGGCATTCAACGAACCTAATGTGGTTGTGATCGTTGTGAAATCGTTACCCAATAAAAAGCTGTAAGGAATGTTTGAAACTGCGTCCGAATGAATCCCTCTGTTCTCCTTTTGATTCTTTATGATACCGAACCATTTTTTGGTAAGATCGACTGCCTGATGCATTTCTTTTTCATACACACTGTTCTTGTTTGTGGTAAACAAAAAATTTGAAATCATGAATCCTATCAGCAAAGTGCTGAAAACAATCAATAACCTAATATTTAGAGAAAGGTTTCTCATAAAAATTGGGATATTTGATAGGTTAACAAACAAACAATGCCAAGCGAAAGCAAGGTTGGCACTATTCTTTGACGGGTCATTTCGCTGGCAATTAACCCTGGAATGATATAGCCGATTGATTGCAGATCGAACTTAATTGCACTTATTGGCTGAATGTAGCTATCGATTAATAATTTGAGTGCAAAACTTAAAAGCAAGGCAAGCAGTAATTTTCTCCTGCCATAAATAATGAGATGTTTGGAAAGGGTTCTAATAACAATTAAAATAATTAATGACAACAAAATGGTCATTGCGATTTTTTCGGGCTGATAAATGTAAAGTGCCAGGTAGGCAGGCGCAACAACTCCACCCGGAGATATTCCTACCAATTCATAAAAGAGGAAACCAACTACTAACCCGATTAAAAATATCTCAGTGATCATGATGCTTCAGCAAATTCATTTATAATTTGATAACCAAGTCCTTTAATGTTTCCAACTCCAACTATTAAACTTGAATTTACAATACTTTCAAGAATTAAATCTTTAATGGAGCTTTGGTAATTGTTTGGAATATTTTTGATTTTGAATTTTGTTTCTGATTTGGAAAGTAAACGATTTGCCATCATTTTATGATCACCGGTGAGAATCACAGTGTCAATATTCTCATGATTGGATTTTATCCATTCAACAAATAAACCCGTACGTAAAGGGCGATCAGATCTTGTATTAAAAACAACGGAAATTTTATTTGTGATGCTTAATTCTGAAGTCCAGTGCTTTAGATAATCCTTAAAGGATGGGATATCATTTACTGAAAAAGCATTCAGAAAATATCGCTTTTGCTGACCATTTGTAATTGGGCATAGCGGAGATTTGGTTTTTTCAATTTGTTTTAAAATACCTTTAAATGCTATTTGCCTGGGAATTCCAGATTCAATACAAGCGGTAAGGGCTAATTGTACATTAATTTCGAGAGCTAATTGAGGAATGTTTTTTTTCTCTTCATCGGTTAAGTTGATGGCTTGTATAAATTGAGAATTGCGAACTATGGCGACCCTTTTTATTATATCAATATATGCACTTTCGCCGGCTATAATTTTACTATCTGAAGGAATTGCGTCACAAATTGATTTAATCTGATCATCTAGCGAATTTCCCATTTTCTCGCGATGATCATCTCTGATATTACTAATAATATAAATGTCAGGCCTAAAGAAGAAACTTTCAAGGTTTTGAAGGATTGGATCAATTGACATACACTCCAGGATCAATACATCAACTTTTTCCTTTTTTGCTTTGCGGATGATATTGAATTGCTCCTGAACTCTTGCCGTCCCTCTTCGTTTTATTTCTTTATGAGAGCCATCTGGGAATAAAAGTGTTGGTATTTCTCCTGTTACTTTTCCTAGCACTTTTAAACCATCCTCTTTTAACCCTGAAAATATGTATTTTGTAATTGTTGATTTACCGCGAGTTCCATTTATATGAATTCTAACTGCTATCTTTTTAACACAATTATTGATGACCAGCGATTCGCCAATCATCAATAAAAGAATTAAAACTATTATTGCAACAGTTATAATCATTTGATGAGTTAGGTTTTAATATCCAATAGCCAAGCCTCCTCTTCTTACATCAGCTGATCCGGTATATATCCCTGTTTGGGGGTCAATTGTGATAAGCTGAACTCCACCAAAAAATAAATCAACGCCATCATAAACTCTTAACGAGTGTCCCATTTTTGTTAATTGATCAATTATATCTTGCCCTACCCCTGATTCCACATGTAAGTAATCTTCAAATTTTTGAGTATAAAATCGAGGGGCAGTATTTGCTTCTTCAGCGTTCATATTAAAATCGAGTATATTTACCATTACTTCCAGAACCGTTGAAATAATTCGATTTGCACCTGGCGTTCCAATAACCAAAAATGGTTTGTTGTCTTTTAAAACTATGCTTGGGGCAATAGAACTTCTGGGTTGTTTTTGGCTTTGCAATGAATTTGGATTGTTAGCACCTGAGAAGTTAGTTATCGCACAATTAAACAGCACCCCATTTACGATTTGCCCTGCTCCGAAGAAGGTGCCTAAAGTCTGGGTTAATGAAACAGCATTCCCATCCTTATCAATAACGCATAAATGAGTGGTTTCTCCATTAAGCTCCACATCAATCAAATTCTTATCGGTATCTTCGATATTTTGGTATTTAATTGGATTTCCGATTTCGGTATCACGGTATTTTGCAGGTACGGGAATTAAAGGATTAATTGCGTTAAAACGTTCCAATGCAAATTCTTTAGATAAGAGGCCTTTCATCGGAACATCAACAAAAGCAGGATCAGCAATAAAATAATATCGGTCGGTATATATTTTCCTAAATGTTTCAGCCAAAAGGTGAAGCGTTTTGGCATTTTTTGTATAATGCCCCATACGACTTAGGTCTGCATTTTCCAGAATATTTAATCCTTCAATGATTGAAACTCCGGATTGAGGATTGGCGGCACTTATAATTTCATAGCCCCTATAAATTCCTTTAACAGGTTCAGCTAGTTCAGCCTGATAATTTTTAAAATCTTCTAAAGTAAAATTGCCTCCTCCTTTATTAATTCCTTCAACCATATCCTTGGCAATAGATCCTTTATAAAAGCCTTTATATCCTTTTTTACTAATTTTTGTTAGTGTTTTTGCAAGGTCCTTTTGGATTAAAATCTGACCTTCCATTCTTGGAAATCCTTCATCTAAGTATACGGAAGCGGTTGCTTTGTTCAAGGCGAGTGCTTCTGTATTATCCAGGATGAGAGAACCCAGTGTGGCATCAATGGCAAATCCATCATTTGCATACCGGATTGCAGGGGCCAGTAATGTTGATAAAGGCAATGAACCAAATTCTTTATGAGCCAATGTAAGCCCTGCAACAGTTCCGGGTATGCAAATTGATTTTCCTGTAAGCCTATCGTTGGATGAATTGAAATTAGCAGGAATATTTTTTGGTGCCCGAGGATAAAAATTGATATAAAATGACTGATTCTTATCTTTCAAATAAATAAGCATTCCGCCACCACCACCAATACCGGACCCATCAGGTTCTACAACACCTATAACAAATGTGGCAGCAATTGCAGCATCAACCGCATTCCCACCTTTTTGTAGCATTTCAATAGCTGCCTGGGAGGCCAACGGATGGGCCGTAGCAGCCATCCCATTTTTCCCCTGAACTAAATTGCCAGTTTGTGCAATTAGTATAAACGGGAAAACCAGCGATATTAATAAAATTCTAAGTTTTAATGTGTTCATAAAATTTTAAATTAAGTGTGTCTTTTAAACTTTTATCTTCCCTATTTAAATAATTCTTTCAGTGGAACGGCTGCATCGCTGATTTTTTCAACTTCCATTATTTGAATGTTGTTCTTCTTTGCGATATCCGTGAAGAAACCATCCTCATTTCCTTGTTTAACAACAATCATGGATTTACAGTTTTCAGCAATAATTTCACAAAACCCATCCGATTGTCCTCCTCTTCGTGATTTTCCTCCGATATGCATCAATACTATAGGTATATTTTTTCTCTGCGCAGTTTTCACCAATTCTTTTACTCTGTTCATTTCATCTTCCTGGCTAATCCCTGCTGAACCTAATCCTTTTGAGCTAAATCCAGGAACAATGATGAGTGTTTTAACCCCGGCCATATCAGTTTCCTTTGCCATTACTTTTGTTTCGCCTTCTATAGCTTGTCTTTTAGCCAATAGTTGTACCAGTTTCACATCTGCACTTTGTCCGGCTGAGGTAATCAGAACAGGCTGTTCAAATTTGTTTTGTGAAAATGCGGCAAGTGCGAATAACAATATTGCTGCAATACTCAATGTTTTCTTCATAATTCTTAGTTTAAATATTTACCAATTTTATTTTCTTTTAAATCATTATACGTAGGTAACCCTGATATTTTAATTGCTCTTTCAGGATATTCGCTGTTATATGCATTCAGGATTGCAACAAATCCATTGATGTGCCTGCCAACTCTGCTTTCCAGACTTTCACCTTCATCATCATAAGCAATTTTTAAAGCACCTGTTTCCTTCGCAATTTTATAATTTGGGCAGTACCCAGTCAAAATTAAATCTGCATTTGTTTTGCCTCTCAATCTGCCTTGAATGGGATTTGCTGTTTCCATCAAGATGGGCAATACATCCGTATTATCACCCCACTCGCGATGACTTAATCCATGAAAATTAGGAGGCGAAAGCTCCGGTGTATATGACAATCCATCCATTTCCAAGTCGAGAATAGCGTTCATTGCCAATCCTTCTGACTTGGCATGATAAACAATTGCTTTTACTATCGGAATTTCAGGAGCCGCTTCATGTAAATCAAAAGCAAGGTCAATCTTTTCTTGTGTTAATAACTGAATGATCGAAAATGCAACTTGTTCAGTGTGTGTTCCGTTTTCTTTACCCGGGTAGCAACGATTCAAATTTCGTGAATCTGCACCTGAATATTTTTGTCCCGAAGGATATTGGGAATATACCAATGGATCAGGCCATTGATGAAGTGGATTTGATGCACGAGAGCCTGAACGAAATTTACGGACTCCTTTTTCTGTTTTTATTTCGAAAAAGTCAGGCAAGGCTTCCATTGGATCGGTACAAGTAAATGCACTCTGGTTCAACATAGGAATGATGATGATCCTGCCACTTTCGATTTTTAAATTTTCCAGCATAACAACTGCAGCCATATATCCCGCCGATTCATTCGGATGCGTTCCTCCGGCTAATAATACGGTGGCACCTTCCTTTCCACTATCGTAAAAATACACATCCGAGTCTCCTTCCGAACCTTTAAGTCCTTTATGATAATCGCTAAGTTTAGCAATTTTTGTTAAGTCTTTACTTGGGAAAAGCGGCTCCATCCGATGCATTGAATTGAATTCAAAAGCAGCAATCGTGCCTACCACTGCCATCACCAAAATGATTATTATTTTCAATATATATTTACGCAATAACATCCTTATTTAATTTGCAGTATTCGGAGAATAAACACTAATAATACCATTGAAATAGCTATTAAATTTTTCCAATTTTTCTCATGGTAGAATTCGATCGAAAGGATCCCCGTGAGATAAATTAAAATAATCGTATAAATTATATATAATAACATCTTAATTCATATTTATAAAAAAATGCCAGCTAAATCCTTAGCAAAAATCAACACCAGTAGACCTATTAACATTGAAAAAATTATTGGCACTATACTTTGCTTTAATATCTTAAAATGATTTTTAACTTCGACTGTTTGAGCGGCATAAGCGCACAATAAACTTGGTGGTGGCATCAAATCTCCCAAGGCAGCCATCATTACCAGTGAAGCTGTAACCATAATGGCACTTTTGCCAATAAATACATAAACCAACGGAACCCCTATGACACTAGCTGAAGCATAAGCAGACCCCATAAAAGGCATGATAGCAGCAGTCAGATATTTGAAAGCATCAGGCATTTGAAGTGCTGACACAGCCATATATCCTCTTACTCCGGTAAGGGTAAGTATTTGAAGGAACATTCCAACACCCACCAGAATAATTATTACAGGTAACGCCATGCGCAAGGCATTTCTGGACACCATAATAATTTTAATTTTAGGAGATATCATAATTCCTATAATCGAACCAATTGCAAAAATGAGAGGTACTCCTAAATGCGGTATAAAATCTGAAAAAGTAATTTCTCCGACCATGTATACTATTACGAATATAAGCGGAATATAGATTTTAAATCCCTGATCTGACGGTTTTAAATTTTCAAGCTTTTTAAGAACCTCTTCAATATTGAATGGTTTCACATATCTGATTCGATAATAGATTGCTGTAAACAAAGCCGGTGGTATCGTAACTAATAGCAATGGAATGGTAAACCCTATATAGGGCATGTCAACCCCACCACCGATAATCATAACCGGAATGCTGATTGGAGGAGCCACTTCTCCATAAACTGCTGCCATTGCAATTAAAGAACCGGCCACAATTCTTGGAATTCCTATCGCCAATAATATGGGTGCAACCAACATTCCTGTGGTCAATACACAAGTTGAAGATAAACCGGTAAGCATTCCAGGAAACATGACAAATAAAACAATTACGATCAGTAGTATGGTGGGTGACTTATGAAATGTTTTTATGATCCCGAGACTAATTTGAGCCAGAACTCCACTGGCCTCCATTACTTTCATAAATATCATGGCTGTTGCAATAATTAATATTGCTTCGAAAAACCCAAATCCGCCTTCAACAAGATGCCTGACAGGAAGTCCATGACCATCGAGCAAAGCACCAATAATTGCTGCTAAAATTAAAGATACCCCTGCCGGCATTTTCAAGATAAAGACACTTAATGCAAAAGTGGCCAGCATGGTGATTAATATGATCAATTCAAAACTCATAATTCCAGGCTATTGTTTTATAATGACTTATATTTTCTATGAACAATCAATTGTAATTCTTTTCTTAAAGCTTGAACTATCCGCATCAGTAAAATGCACAACGATAAACCTGAAAGGCAAAAGACATGCCACGTATAATAACATTCAGTTTGTCAACTTATTGATGTATTTATGGATTTTTTTCAGCATAATAAGTGAGCTATAACAGCCCGCATTATGAATTTATTAGGTTCTTTTTAACTCACTTATTATTCAGTCAATCAGAGGCTTTAAACACCATTTAAATAAAGTGTTTTACTAATTGTGCTTTTTCTGATTAGATTTAAAAATATTGGAAGTACTTTAATTGATTGCGCTCTTAAAATTAAAAATGAATTTCTTCCGGAAGTGGATGTCAAATCAATTAACTTGTAAGTTATGCATATCATAAGACCTGATTTGGCTTTACTATAGCTTTGTATATATCTTCTGAACCTCTTCCCTGCTGAGCACTTCTTTATAAACCCGAAAATCGCTAATGAATCCATCAAAGAAATAAAAATCGTTACTTAGGCCATATCGACCATAGCCCAAAGTAAATATTTCTTTGGTTGGTACCGACAAAAAGAAATCAGTATAGCTTGCGTTTGATCCTAAATTATAGTGTCTATGTGTTAACTCAACCCCATTTAGGTATCCTGTATTACCTTCGGGTCCTACCACTGCAACGAAATGATACCAAGTGTTTTCGTCAAGATCTTCATTACTGTCAAAACAAAAACTTGCATTTACGATGGTAAAATATAGTTTTCGGTTATTCAAATTATTACCATGCCCGACTTCAATAATCAGGCTATTGTGTGGTACCCCAATTGATGACTCCCCAAAATAAACAATGGGCTGAATTTTTCCGTTAAAATTCCTGAATTTAAATTGAATCGAAATACTCCCGTGTTCAAGGGTGTTAAATTTTGATGCAGAAGTTATGGGGATGTCAATATAATCATTCCCATCAAAAGCGATAGTTGGTTTATTATCTTCAATCCACCATTGCCCCCCAATTAAATTACCATGGTTTTGGTTCGTTGTTGCATCGAAAACCTTTATCCCTGTCGGGGTTTCAAAATTATAATGAATGATTGGAACCGGATCCTTGTTTTCGTCAACCATTACATCATCATCCGCACTACTTTTACCACAGCCCATCACAATCAATACAAGTATGATGAGCGAGAAAAAATTTCTTTTTGCAATCATATAACATCAGTTAATTATGGTTGTTCAAAAATAATTCGTTTTTCTAATTTTGTAAAGAAGAATCTGTAAATAGATTAAAAAATGAGAAAGGTGTTTTGCATAAAACAAAAAAGCTTCCCGGATGAGAAGCCTGATGTAGTCCGTTTATCACCTGTTTTTTAATTTGATGCCGTTGGCATCGATGTTTAACCTCCGCCGAACTCTTATTTGTTTTATTCTCACAACCTTAGCTCAACTGGGTCCTTGATATTATCGATACTACCCTGCAGGACTTTAAAACCAGGCAGGCATACGGAAGTTTTCTTGTGCCTCCCCAACTTGATGTCACAATTTGTGATATCAAGATTTCGAACTCTGTTTGGGTCAGTCGGAACATAAAAACTTCCGGAAAGCGTTCAAGGTTTCTGCTTACAGCTTGGTTTAGCGCCCGTGTTTCAACTTCGTATAATTCTGCTAAGTCTTTGTCAAGCATTACACGCTTGCCCCTTATTAAATATATTTTAGTTGCAACCAGATTCTCAGATAAGCTTACTTGTTGATTTTTATTTTCCATTGTTATTCCCTATTTAAAGTTTCCAAAATGAATGATTTCTAAATTGGGTCTCACAGATTGTAATCCCTAAGTTTGTTGCAAAGGATGATATATTTCAAGCTTACTTTGCAGGTTTTTCAGGTTGTTCATTTGGTAACGTTTAGTTGAACTTACGTGTTAATGGCCGGCAAAACATTGGACCTGTCTGACATTTAGTCTTTATACCAAACCGATTAAAATGTCGTCGCTTAACAGAATTCCTGACTGCTGACGAGGGGGCTTAATGGTGATCGTATTGAATCACAATCTGGCCTGCCCTGTCTGCCTACAGCAGTAGGTCGTAGAATTCGCAAAACCAAAAACCCTTAGCCATTTTTCAAAATCGCTAATATAATTTTCAAACTCATTGGACTTAATAGCTAAATTTCTGAGCGTTGTTTGTTTTTGATTATTCACAATTGACATCTGTTTTATCATAATATCAAGTTTTAAGATGAATGCATTACATATAATTATATCAACAAATTTTATGAATAGTTTAATATTTATGAACAAACTCCAATACTATGTTCATTTTAGAGTGTATTTATGAACATAGTATTTGGATTCTCTGAAAAATGGACATACTTTTGCACTATGTCCAATAATTATATATAAAATGAACGTTTATACTTTTGATCGAAATAAGCCTTTCAATAATTTACCATTGCTGCCACCTGAAATAGATTTAGAAAATGATCCTGATATTCTTAAAAAACTACTTTCAGCTTCCCGGGCATTGTCTGCAATAAATAGTGAGATAACAAAGCTTCCAAATCCTTTAATGCTGGTTAATACCATTGCTATTCAGGAAGCTAGATCTTCATCAGAAATAGAGAATATTTATACTACAGACGATGAATTGTATAAAGCTATCTCCGATTCTAAAAAAGAAGAATATGCAGACCCGTCAACAAGAGAGGTTCTTAGGTACAGAGAGGCAATGTGGTCAGGTTATAAAGCTATCATTGAGAGAGACTATATTAAAACAGATTCAATCATTGAAATAGCTCAGCAGATTAACGGGAACATTACCGGTATCAGACCTCCACAGGCAAGGGTTGTAATCAGAAGAGGAAATAGTGAATTACGTCCGGGAGAAGTTGTATACACGCCACCCAGAGGGGAAGCTGTTATTGAAGCATTTTTGAATAATCTGATTGATTATCTCAATAATCAAGCGTTTTCTAAAACAGATCCCTTGCTAAAAATGTGTATCGCACATTATCAATTTGAAGCCATACACCCATTTCAGGATGGCAATGGAAGAACGGGCAGGATTTTGAATCTGCTATACTTGGTTCATGCAGGCTTACTAACACAGCCGGTACTTTATTTATCCAAATATATTATTAGGAATAAAGATGATTACTATCATCATCTGGCTGGGGTTACACAAAGGCAGCACTGGAAAAACTGGATAATCTATATGCTTGATGCCGTTGAAACAACCGCTATCCATACCCGGAATTTAATAACAGATATCTCTGAGCAGATGAATGAAACCTATACTTATGCAAAGTCAAAATTCAAATGGTATACTAGAGAGCTTAACGAATCCATTTATAGCCAACCCTATATTAAGGCCAAAACCATTGGTGAAATCCTTAATAAAACATCAAGGACAACCATTACCAAGTATATGGCTGAACTAACGGAAGCTGGTATATTATCGCCAAAGAAGGAAGGCCTTGAGGTATACTATTTAAATAACGATCTGCTTAGGATATTAGGCGGGAATTAGTTAGTTGTAAAACCAAACAAGCATATACTCTATAAAACAAAGCCCAGCCTTGTAAGCTGGGTTTGCTTTTTGTTCTACTCTCGGATGTGGAGGCTTGCCTGCCGCAGGCAAGTCCGGGCTTTTGCTGCTTTAAAAGAAAAGGCACGGACAACATGTCCAGCGGGAGAATAATCTGTAAATTGTATAAATGAGAAAGGTGTATTGCTTAAACCAAAAAAGCTTCCCGGATGAGAAGCCTGATGTAGTCCGTAGGGGAATCGAACCCCTGTTACCAGGATGAAAACCTGGCGTCCTAACCCCTAGACGAACGGACCTTTTGTTTTGTGGGTGCAAAAATAATACTTTTTTGATTCCGCCAAAGTGTTTTTTTATAATTCTTTGGTTTTTTTCATATTATTTACTTCTTCCTTATCGGCTTGAAACTGAAACCCCAGTCGCTTCCCTGTTTTCAGCGACATTGCATCCCTTTTACTCAGGAAATCAAATACGTTAACTTCTTTCACGTTTTCGTAAGGAGGTGTCAATAAATCAAAATTCATGGTATATCTGATTGCCGATTCAACTATCGTACAAGCTAATTCCTGATTCATTTGGGAAGTAACGAAATTATTATAGATCATTCCGATTTCGCGCTTTCCTTCAATAAAATAATGCATATCCTTATTAACAAAGACCCTACCTATAAGGTAACCACTATCATTAACACGATTGTACTTAAATGAGTCGGCAAGGAAATTGTAAATATTTATAATCCCGCAATATGACCGTGAAGTATCTTCTTTTACGTAAGACGAACGCATGATAAAATGATCTCTCGGAATTTCGAAAATATTGGTATGCATCATAAAAATCAAAATATCACCAGCGAATTTCATTTCAATATCGAAATCCCCTCTTTTTTTAAATTCAAAAGGGATTTCATGTTTTCCACTCACGGATCTTTCACGAAGGCTATCAAGGGTATTTTTGACCCCCTCTTTAAACATATTAAAGACCTTTAAGGTATTTTGATAAACGTCTTGTTTGAGGTTGGCTTTTGCAATTAAATCTTCAAATAATTTCTCATTTTGTTGCTCAGTCATGATAGTAAATTTTATTTACTCAAAGGTAAAAGAAATTTGAAATAATTTTGATTTTAAGCTTTCGATTCCATCCACATAAATATTGTTTTGGGACTTTAGCAAATTATTAAACCCATACGACATTTTGAGTTCAACTCCGAATTTGAAATAAGGCATATAATAATCGAAACCAGCACCAGCCTCAAAAAGCCAATCCTGATTTCCCAACTGGAGCAACTCGTCATTTCTTTCCTTATTCTTTTTTGAGTTTGCTGAAAGATCGTAAGTGTACTTAATTCCACTCAACACATAAGCCCTAAAGTTATGTGCCCTTTTTGATTTAAACTTGATATAGAGCGGAAGATCGATGTGGGTTGATTGAATACTCTTATGGATATCCACATTTAGAGGATCTTCATCATCCTTAAAACTCGTAAATGCATAATTAAGCTTACGCTCACCAAAAGATAAGGAGG
Source organism: Bacteroidota bacterium (assembly GCA_018816945.1). NCBI lineage: Bacteria > Pseudomonadati > Bacteroidota > Bacteroidota bacterium. The sequence goes on from JAHIVC010000011.1 coordinate 22,578, forward strand.
GGATAAAACGCAAATCGAGCAATGGGGTTAATTTCAGGTTCGACACAATTCCAACAGTAAAACCAATAACAGGTTCATTATTCACACCCAAAAATCTTACTGAATCGATCCCGGGAAATTCTGCAACACTATTTGTAGCCATCATTTTACCCAAAACATCTTCATTTGGTTTAAGCGAGAAATTCATTTGATTGAACGAAAGTATGAATCCGAAATGATAAGGATCATAATCGCGCTTTACCAGATTTTCAATGCGATTGCCTTGGGCTTTAACATTCACAGAAGCTGCTATCAGGCTAATCAGGAGACCAAAAATAATTTTCTTATAAAATTTCAAGGCAAGTATTTTTAATTTATTGAATAACGATCGATATTATTTTTTATTTCTCAGGCAAAAAATTACGATTTCTCCCCTACATAAATACTGGCTATCCCGAATGACAATTTTAACTGTGTTGAATTTTTAAATCCTACTTTATTTAATCTGCTCAAAAATGCTTCTCCCGAAGGAAATTCCTGAACAGAATCGTGAAGATAAGTATAAGCACCGCGATCTTTAGAAACAATCCGACCTATCAAAGGCAATATATTTTTAAAATAGAAATGATATAATTGCCGGACCGGAAATTTTTCAGGCATCGAAAATTCGAGAATATAAACTTTTGATTTTTCCCTCAATACACGGTACATTTCAGCCAATCCTTTATCCAAATTTTCAAAATTACGAACGCCAAAAGCAACCATTGCGGCGTCAAATGTTCCGGTTTCAAAAGGCAAATTCTCACTGTCACCAATGCTTAGTACGATTTTATGAGTCAGCTTTTTATGTTCAATTTTTTTTTGTCCTACGGCCAACATTTTTTCTGCAATGTCAACCCCAACAATTTTAATTGCCTCGATCCGAGATGCCGTTATGGCAAGGTCACCTGTCCCTGTTGCTATATCAAGCACATATTTTGGATGCTGTTTTTTCAGCAGGCTTACCAACTTCTTCCTCCACAAAATATCAATTCCCATTGATAAAAAATGATTCAAAAAGTCGTATCGATAAGAGATCTCATTAAACATCTTCCTTACCGATTCCTTCTTGCCTTTTTTATTATCAACAGCCATGATCTATTTATATCGTTAGTTTATTAATTGCTTCCTCTAAAAATTTTGCTTTATTGATTGGAACTACACCAACTTCTTCACATACAATACCTCCTGCCAAATTCGATAAGGAAACTATTTGAAGTGCCGATAGTTGTAATGCCAGACAAAGGGTGGCAACACCGATTACCGTATCCCCTGCTCCTGAAACATCGGTAATGGGTCTTTTGTGCGCAGGAACAAGAATTGGATCTTGCCCTTTTTCACAAATAAATGCGCCATGCTCCGATAAAGTGGTCATCACCATTTTTGCCTTCAGGGTTTCATTCAATTTATTTGTAAGATTCAGAAGGTTTTCTTTGGAAATTTCGTCGAGTGTAAAGCCTAAACCTTCTTGTAATTCTTTTAAATTTGGTTTGAATAGGCTTACATTTTTAAACTCGAAGAAATTTTTATTTTTTGGGTCAGCAGCGGTAACAATCTTAAACCTATTTGCAAGTTCAATAATTTTTGTGATTACGCTCTTACTCAAATTTCCCTTATTGTAATCCTGAAAGATGATGGCATCGATTCTTTGAGTATCCAATAAATTGTGAATAAGATCAACCAGTTTCTTTTCTTCATGTCCATTCAAATCATAGGTCACTTCTTCATCCAGGCGCAACATTTGGGTCTTATTGCCGAAAATCCTGAATTTAGTTGTGGTGATCCGATCTTTACTCTTAATAATTCCTTTTGAATTGAGCGACTCGTTGTTAATTACTGTTAGCAAATCTTCCCCTGTCTGGTCATCGCCAATAACTGAACAAATGATTGGCTCGGCACCCAGCGATCTGAGATTCAAAGCAACATTGGCAGCACCTCCCATACGGTTCATCCGTTTTTGTATGGCAACGATTGGTACGGGTGCTTCGGGCGAAATACGGTCAACTTTACCCCAAACATAAGCATCAAGCATAATATCGCCAACAACAATAACCTTTAGCTTGCTAAAAGCATCAAATAGTTGATTTAAATTTTCTTTTGAAAACATGAGGCCATTAATAAATAGTTAAACAAAAATAGTTAAATAGGTGGGATAAAAAATAAAAAATCCCGGCTGAACCGGGATTTAAAAAATTCGTGATTATTTCAATTTGCTGAGTGCCCGCTTTATTCTTGTGATTGCTTCAGTCAAAATATCGGATGAAGTGGCATAGGAAATCCGAATACACTTATCGTTACCAAAAGCACCTCCGGAAACCAAACCTACATATTCTGTTTCTAAGATGTACATACATAGGTCATCAGAGTTTTTAATATGATAGTTTCCATCCGATTTTCCAAAATATGAATCCACTTCCGGAAAAACATAAAAGGCACCATCCGGGATATTGGTTTTAACACCGGGGATTTCTTTTAATAAATCAATGACTAAATCCCTTCTTTCTTTGAAAGCTTTTACCATCGTTTGTATCGATTCTGATGTACTTGGGTCCTCTAAAGTAGCTTCAAGAGCAGCGGCTTGCGCAATCGAAGAAGCACCTGAAGTATATTGTCCCTGTAACTTAATACATGCTTTTGCAATAAATAAAGGAGCTGCCATATAACCAATTCTCCAGCCGGTCATTGCAAAACCTTTCGATACCCCGTTAATGGTAATAACCTGATCAAATATTTCGTCAAATTGGGCAAGGCTTTCGTGTTTTCCTTTAAAGTTGATAAATTCATATATTTCATCGGCGATGACGAATAACTGCTTATGTTTTGCCACCACCTTTGCAATGGCATGCAATTCTTCTTTTGAATAAACAGAACCCGTGGGATTACAAGGCGAAGAAAATAACAAAACCTTGCTTTTTTCGGTAATAACATCTTCCAATTGCTTGGCAGTGATTTTAAAATCCGTATCAACATTGGTTTTAATATCAATCACCTTACCTTCTGCAAGCTTAACGATTTCGGGATAGGAAACCCAGTATGGCGATGGCACTATGACCTCATCACCCGGGTTTACCAGGCAAAGTATAGTATTTGTTATGGATTGTTTTGCTCCATTTGAAACAACAATTTGCTCGGCTGTATAATTCAGATTATTATCTCTTTTAAACTTTTTAACAACCGCTTCACGCAATTCCTGATAACCGGGTACCGGAGTGTAACGGGTCATGTTATTCTCAACAGCCTTGATAGCTGCATTTTTCACATTTTGCGGTGTGTTAAAATCAGGTTCTCCAAGAGTCAAGGCAATTACATCATTTCCTTTGGCTTTAAGTTCACGACTCTTCTGAGTCATTTTCAAGGTTTCCGACTCTGATAAATTATTCACCCTGTCTGATAAAAATTCTTTATTCATGTCCATAGTATTAATTCGAATCTGGTTAACTAAGTGTACACAAAGTTAGTAATTTAAACATATACAACAGACTGCACTATTAAGAAACAAAAAATATTAAAGTTGTTTAGATACTTTAATTTTGATTCATAAAACTGAATAGATTTATGAATATCATATTGGTTATATTTTCGTATTTTCGCTACTAAATTAACAAAATGGATTTGGCCGAAATACATCAAATTGTCGTACTTGGTTCAGGTAATTTGGCTACCCGATTATCCATTGCATTGCAATTGGCCGGATTGGAGATCATACAAATTTATGGGCGCAACATCCGGCATGCTGAAACGCTTGCAATTCATTTGGGTACGAAGTGGACCAACGACCTAAAAGCCGTTATTCCTTCGGCCGACCTTTATTTGTTATGTTTAAGCGATGATGCTTTAACAGAAGTCATCGGAGCTTTTCCATTCAAAGACAAGCTATTAGTTCACACTTCCGGCACTATTTCAATGGATGTATTTCAAAACTTCCAAAATAATTATGGCATTTTTTATCCCCTGCAAACTTTTTCAAAAAACAAAGAAATCGAATTTGAAGATATTCCGATTTGTATTGAAGCCAATACAAAAACTAATGAATCAAAATTGGTGAGGCTGGCAGAAAAAATTTCTAATAATATACACCTCATCAGTTCGGACCAAAGAAAAACTTTGCATATTGCTGCTGTTTTTGCTTCTAACTTTACCAATTATTTTTATTCCGTATCGAAAGATATTTTGGAATCGAATCAACTTTCTTTCAACCTGCTAAAACCGCTTATTATTGAAACTGTAGAAAAGGCAATGTCTCAAAATCCGGATGAAACACAAACAGGCCCGGCCCGACGAGGAGATAAAAAAATCATTTCGACCCATTTGGATTTCTTAAATTCACGACCCGAATTCAAGGAAATGTACGAGTTAATTTCCAAACACATCATGAATAAATACTCAAAGCAATGATAAATTACAAAGAAGCGCTTATCCACATCAATACTTTTATTTTCGATTACGACGGTGTTTTTACCAATGGAACCGTTATATTAATGAATACCGGAGAACCCTTACGCACCGCAAATGTTAAAGATGGCTATGCACTTCAGCTTGCCGTAAAAATGGGTTATAATATTGTGATTATTTCAGGTGGAAAATCTCAATCGATTACCAATCGCTTTGATGCATTAAATGTGACTGATGTTTTTTTAAGTGTGGATAATAAGATTGAAGTTTATCATAAATACCTAAAGGATCATAAACTGGAGCCCCAAAATGTGCTTTATATGGGCGATGACATTCCCGATTATAAAATTATGCAGGAAGTAGGAGTAGCTACCTGCCCTGCCGATGCATCGGAAGAAATTAAATCAATTTCGAACTATATTTCACATTTAAATGGCGGTGAAGGTTGTGTACGGGATGTCATCGAACAGGTAATGAAAGTTCAGGGAAAATGGATGACCGATGATGCTTTTCACTGGTAATTTCAGCTTTTAAAAATTTCAAAATGCCTGAACTAAATTCACTCAAATATAAAATCATTCTTGCATCCGGCTCACCCCGACGTCAATCGCTGTTGAAAGAACTGGGTCTTGATTTCAGTGTTGAGCTTAGAGAAATTGACGAAGTTTACCCGCCAAATCTGAAGGGAAAAGAAATTGCTGAATATCTGGCAGGACTTAAAGCTGCTGCATTTAAACCGAATGAGATCCCGGATGATCAACTTCTGGTTACAGCGGATACCATTGTTTGTGTGGATGACAAAATGCTTGCTAAACCTGAAGATTTTGCACATGCAAAAGAGATGCTCCAATTGCTATCGGGCAGATGGCACGAAGTGATTACCGGTGTTTGTTTGAAATCAAATAAAAAAGAGAAAATATTTTCCGCTTCCACAAAAGTTCGATTCAAGACCTTAACTTCAGCGGAAATTAATTATTATATAGAAAATTACAAACCCTACGATAAGGCCGGTGCTTATGGCATTCAGGAATGGATCGGTTTTATCGGGATAAGTGAAATATCAGGATCGTTCCACAATGTGATGGGCCTGCCTGTTCAGAAGCTTTATGAAGAACTACTAAAATTCTGATCCAAACAAAGCTCATAAGCTAAAACTTAAAGGTTCCATAAATTTATTCTATTTTTGTCACTCAAATAAATAATGACTTTATGAGCAAGCCTACAATTTTAATCACCAATGATGATGGCATAAACGCCAAGGGTTTGAGATATTTAATTTCCGTTATGAGAAAACTTGGAGATGTTACAGTTGTGGCTTCAGAATTCCCAATGTCGGCAACCAGCCATTCGATAACGGTAAGATCGCCTCTTAGGCTTGAAAAAATTATAGAAGAAGATGGATACCGTGAATATCAATGCAATGGAACTCCTGTTGATTGCATGAAGTTGGGCGAGCAAGTGGTTTTAAGGAAAAAACCTGATTTGTTGGTTTCGGGTGTAAATCATGGATCGAATGCTTCGGTAAACGTGGTTTATTCGGGTACAATGGCAGCTGTCATCGAAGGTTGTATCTCCGGAATTCCCAGCATTGGGTTTTCATTATTGGATTACAGCAGTAAAGCTGACTTTAGCGCCTGCGGCAACTTTATTAATGAAATTACCGGAAAGGTTTTAAAAGAAGGCCTCCCGCAAGGAGTTTGTTTAAATGTAAATATTCCCGCCATAAAAGCGGAAGAAATAAATGGGATTAAAATTTGTCGACAGTCAAAGGCCCGATGGGTTGAAGAGTTTGACGTACGTAAAGATCCTCGGGAGAAAGATTACTTTTGGCTAACCGGATATTTTGAAAAATTGGATAATGAGCCTGATACAGATCAATGGGCTTTGGAAAATCATTATGTATCGGTAGTTCCAACCCAATTTGATTTTACTGCCCACAAAGAAATCGCAACGATTAAAAAATGGCAACTTAATGGGAAATCTATTAAATAAAAACAGTCATGTATTTGGTGGGGTAATCGGTTTAATTCTACCGGTTATGGGATTTTTATTGGTCTATGGAATCATCACCTTGGTTGAAATGTTTACAGGTTATATTGTAATTCAAGATCTCTCAAAATTAAAAATACTCGGAATTGCATTCAACCTTTGGCCGATCAGGTACTATTTCATCAATAAAAAATATGAACTTACAGGTCGTGGAATTTTACTTGTGACGTTCATTTATGTAATTGCTTATTTTTGGCTTCAATAGTCTCATTATGCGGTATTATATCATAGCAGGAGAAGCATCGGGTGATTTGCATTCATCAAATTTGATGAAGGAAATTAATCTTCTGGATCAGGAAGCAAATTTCAGGTGCTGGGGTGGGGATTTGATGGAAACCCAAGGGGGCGTTTTGGTAAAACATTATCGCGAACTGGCCTTTATGGGCTTCAAGGACGTGGTTGCCAATCTTAATACCATCCGTAAAAACCTTGAGCTGTGTAAAAACGACCTATTAGCATTCAACCCTGATGTACTTATTTTGGTCGATTATCCGGGCTTCAACTTGAGAATTGCAGAATTTGCGAAAAATAACAATATCAGAACGGTTTATTATATTTCTCCTCAGGTTTGGGCCTGGAAAAAATCGAGGGTTAAAAAAATAAAACGTGATGTTGATCAAATGTTTGTTATCCTGCCTTTCGAGAAAGGATTTTATCAGGATTTAAATTATGATGTCGAATTTGTGGGCCATCCATTGCTTGATGTTATCAAAAATAGGGAAATCAGCAACAAGCAGGATTTCCAAAAGCACAACCAGCTTGATGAGAGACCAATTATTGCTGTTTTACCGGGCAGCCGTAAACAGGAAATTTCACGCATGTTGAAAATCATGTTATCAGTCATTCCTCACTTTCCTGATTCGCAGTTTGTGGTTGCCGGAGCTCCCGGACTTACTCCTGACTTTTATTTTTCGGTACTTGGTAAAAGTGATATAAAAGTAATTCACGCACAAACCTATAATTTATTGGATCATGCAAAGGCAGCCATCGTTTCATCAGGTACAGCCACACTCGAAACCGCATTATTCAATGTGCCGGAAGTTGTTTGCTATAAAGGGGATGCTGTTTCGGTATTTATCGCACGTCAATTAATCAAAATCAAATACATTTCTTTGGTTAATTTAATTATGGATAAAGCTGTGGTAAAGGAGCTTATTCAATCGGATTTTAATACTGAAAGCATCCGGACAGAACTGAATGAATTGTTGAACAACTCACAATATCGCGATAAAATGCAGCTTGATTTTATTGAGCTCAAAAAACTATTGGGCGAAGAAGGGGCTTCCAAGAGGGCTGCAAATAAAATTTTCTCTTTCCTACAATAATTTTACAGGACAAAATCATAAAAATGGAATAAAAAGAAAAACATCTTTTTCTTTTTATGATTTTCTGGCATAAATTTCCTTACGTACGTATACTCTTATTTTATCTCCTTGGGGTTTTCATCGCTTATTTTACAAATACCGAGATACTGTATCCTTCATTATTCTTCATTATCATTGTTCTTATCAGCTCATTTCTACTGCCCTTTACCAAGTTTTTAAATTATCGGTTCCGATTGATCCCCGGGTTTTTTATTGGAATCATTTTTATGTTATTGGGAATTCTCTTAACTACAATGCAAAAATCAAAAGGCCCTCTAGCTGTTTCATCCAATCAAAAACAGGATTATTTTTTTATGATTACTGAAGAGCCTTCCGAATCGGCAAAATCAATAAAAATTTTAGGTGATGTTTTTGGGGGGGAAATAAATAAAAATTCAATTCCGACTTCCATAAAATGCCTGATTTACCTCGCTAAAGATAGTTTAGCAAAAATGCTGGTTTACGGAGATGTTCTAAAAATCAACACTCGTTTGTCGGAAATAAATCCTCCACAGAACCCACATGAATTTAACTATCGGAAATATTTAAAAAACCGCAATATCTATCATCAAGCTTACTTAAATAAAGATGCGTGGCAAATCATTGATCATAAACAAGCTAACCCTATTAAATATTATGCCTTAAAAATCAGACAACATTTACTAAGCACCCTAAAGAGTTCAAATCTATCAGAATCGGAATTCGCGGTAGCAGCAGCAATCCTGCTTGGACAGGATGAAATTCTTGATGATGAAACCCGCCAAGACTATTCAGGTTCAGGAGCGATACATGTACTTTGCGTATCGGGTTTACATGTAGGAATTATCTTTTTAGCATTCAACCTCATATTATCATTTTTAAAGAAAAAGGGGGCCCAAAAACTGATAAAAACCCTGTTGCTAATACTTTTTATTTGGAGTTATGCTCTGATTACCGGTATTTCACCTTCTGTTTTGCGAGCTTCGGTCATGCTTAGTTTTATTATTGTGGGCGAAGCATTCAATAAAAAAGGGAATATTTATAATTCCATTGCAACTTCTGCCTTTCTGCTACTTTTAATTAATCCATTGATGATTATGGAAGTTGGGTTTCAACTTTCATATGCAGCCGTGATTGGAATCGTATCTCTTTATCCGCTGATTAAAAAACAACTTTATCATCCAAACCATATCATCGACAAAATACTTTCCATCTTAATAGTGTCGGTTGCGGCACAGTTGGGGACATTCCCCATAGCGATTTATTATTTCCATCAATTCCCGGTTTATTTTTTATTTACCAATTTAGTGGTCATTTTATTAGCTACTCTTATCATCAATATTGGATTTCTCTACTTGCTGCTATCATCCATTCCATTGATTTCTTTCTGCTTTCAATTTATTTTTAAAATGACCATCAGTTTTATGAATAAATACGTTGCTTTCATCGAATCTTTACCCGGCTCAACCATGAAAGGCTTGGTTTTGAGCTTTTTGATGATGCTCATCATCTATCTTTTAATTATCGGTATCACACAATCAATCCTACAGAAATCAAAATCATGGTTTGTTTTAGGTTTACTTTCAATTATCATTTTAGGATTTGGATTCAGTTACAAAAATATTTCACAATTATGGCAGCATAAAATGATTGTTTATAAAATTCAGGGTTATTCTGCAATTGAGTTTCAACAAGGCAAAAAGAATTTTGTAATGTTGGATTCAGCGCTGATCATCGACCAACAGAAAATCAATTACCACTTAACAACCAATTGGTGGTACTCGGGTATCAGTCAGCCTCAAATTGTGTCCTTTGATGAAAATAAAGATCCTTCAATCCAATTAATAAAGCATGGAGATTTGTTTTTCTTTCAGAATCATACTTTTTTAAGAATTAGCAAAGACAACGATGACGCTCTAAAAAAGCTCCAGATTCCGGTCGATTACTTGATTATCTCAAATAACCCAAATATTTCGATGGAAAAATTGCAATCTAATTTCTCTCCAAAACTTATTATTCTGGATTCTTCAAACTCAAACTATTTTACACAAAAATTGGTACAGGAAGCAGAAAAAATTGGAGTTTCACTTTATGCCGTGAACAATTCGGGTGCTTATATTATCAACCTGTGAATAAATGGTATTAAACCCCAAGACAAGCCCTAGACCCTTTCTTCCGGAGAAAACTCAGGGAAATTAAACCGATGAGATCCCTCGACACTTGCTCGGGATCAGTTCGGCTAAATGATTTTGAGAATCAAAATCATAGTCTCACTGATTAAAATCGTAATGAAAGGCAGCTCAGTCCTCCGTCCAGCTTCATGTATTCACTCATTTCCAACTCAATAATTTTAAATCCTGCATTTACAAAAGTTTTTTTGGCCCTTTCAAAACCTTTGGCAACCAATAAATAATCATTGATCAATAAACAATTTGCCGCATAACTTTCTTCATCCGGAATGGAAATCTTCTTATAGTCATCAAATCCTTTCATCGACAATAAGCTGTCAATCATCACGAGGGTTTGATTACCCACATAGTTAATCCCGGTTTTTAAATGAAGCATTTTATCGATCTCTATCATTGAGGAAGTATAGCCATATTTTGCAAGAAGTTTCATCAGTTGCTCCGCCCCTTCTTTGTTTGTCCGATCCGACAATCCGATAAAAAAGTGGTTTTCTGCGCGCATGATATCCCCACCATCCAGTGTTCCGGGATATGTAATGTATTCTAATGTCCTAAATTCCTCAAGTTTTGAAGCAACGCTTAGTTCTTCACCCCTCCTGTTTATGTGACCCGGAAAAGTTATTATGGCACATTTTTCGGTGACAATGGCAGTGTCTTCTACAAAAACACTATCTGGAAATTGAGGTTCTTCGGCAATCTCAACAATAGTCAACCCGCACTTTTTAAGCGCCTTACAATATTCACTGTGCTGATTTAATGCCTTTTGAAATTCAGGCTTACCTATATTCATACTGGTAATGCCATGAATCATCGATTCAGCAGGCTTGCGAACTAAAGCGTATTTAAACATCCTTTTATTTTTATTTCAAAAATAGTTAAAGTAAGGATAAGTGATTTTTATTTTTTTTGATAATTTATTTTGTGGAACAAAAAATTGAATTATCTTTGCCCGCTCTAAGCAGCGATGTTTAGATGTTCATTAAAACAAATATTGGTTCGGTAGTTCAGTTGGTTACCAGCCTGCGGCAGGCAGGGAATGCCGCCCTGGTATCTCGCGACAAGCGAGACAGGTTCGGAATCTTACAACTATCGAATAAAAAGTTGAAATAATAGTTCTTAAAAATATTGGTTCGGTAGTTCAGTTGGTTAGAATGCCGCCCTGTCACGGCGGAGGTCGCGGGTTCGAGTCCCGTCCGGACCGCTTAAATGGATAGCATAAAGATGCAAAGCCCTGTAAATCATAAACTTACAGGGCTTTTCCGTTTATCCATTTCTGCGTTTTTATCCCCTTTTCTGTACATTTCTATTGGACTAACTATTGGACTTAAATTTTTTCAAAAAAGTCCAATAGTGATAACCCTTAAATGCTGATAATCATTGCTTTATTTTGCTTAAACTTTCTTGTTTTAATCAAATAATTAAACAATTTTTATCATGAGCCGTTGGACATCTTACAACCTGCTGTTTTTCATCAAAAGAAAAAAACTTCTTAAGTCTGGTAAAGCATCATTATTTGCAAAAATCACCGTTAACAAAGATCATACTGAATTTGTATTAAACTGCAGCGTTACACCTGAACTTTGGAGTAAAGAAAATGGCGGTGCTATTGGAAATTCTCAGGAAGCTAAGTTGGTAAATGAATTTATAGATTCTGTTAAATTCAAGTTTCAATCCATTATCAACAGAATGAATAATGCCGGCATTGAAATCACACCCGAACATCTCAAAAATAAATATCTTGGTGTCGAACCCTCGATCCAAACTATATTAGGTATATTTAATGATCATACTTTGAAAATCAAAGCTTTATTAGGCATCGAATATTCAAAAGGCACTTATACCAAATATCGATCTTGCTACAAACATGTAAAGGACTTTATTTTATTCAAATACAAAAAGGCGGATCTGGCAATCCTTAAGGTTGATCATGAATTTATTTCTAATCTCGAATTCTATATAAGAAGCGAAAAACGATGCAGTCATAATACCACAATGAAATACTTGAATATTTTCAAAAGGATAACAAGAATAGCTTTGCATAATGATTGGTTAAAAAAGGATCCCTATTCAAACTATAAATTATCCTGGAAGAAAGTAGATCGTGATTACTTGTCTGAAGAAGAAATATCCAGGATAATCAAAAAAGAATTTTCAATCGAAAGACTCCAAATGGTGAAAGATTGTTTTTTATTTGCTTGTTATACTGGCCTGGCACATTCCGATCTTCAAAGACTGACACCTGAAAATCTTATTGTCGGATTTGATAACAAGCAATGGATAAGCATTAAAAGAAAAAAGACGAATGTCCTGAGTAACATCCCTCTTTTACCGGTAGCGATAGCAATCATTGAAAAGTATAAAGATCATCCGGTGGTAATCGAAAAAAATGTATTGCTGCCTGTTAACTCAAACCAAAAAATGAATGCCTATCTGAAAGAAATTGCTGACATCTGTGGAATCACAAAAACACTTACCAGCCATGTAGCACGTCATACTTTTGCAACCACAATTACACTCAATAATGATGTACCGATCGAAAGCGTTTCAAAAATGCTTGGCCATAGTTCATTGGAGATGACAAAAATCTATGCAAGGCTATTAGATAAAAAAGTAGGGAGGGATATGGAACATATTGCTGAAAAGTACTCAGAATAGAAATCAAGTAAACTTTTTTCAGGACGAGACAACGAGACAAATAGAATAAAACAACATTTCCCACTAGCCAAAAAGTGTGTGCGTTGTGTGCGCATTTTATATATATTATTAATAGTCAATAAAATATAGCGCACACACTATCGCGACACACTCAAATAATGATAAATGTGTGTGCACTCAGTGTGCGCATAAAAACGCGCACACACTCAAACTGTGTGCGCATCACTGTGCGCCATAACAAATACATAATCAGCAACATACACACATCGCACACAAACACCCCCTTTCAAATTCATTATTTTATATTATAAGATTTACTTTACATTATATAATACTATATTTTGGCAATTAATTTAATTTGCTGCCGTAATATAGTTTTTGTATATTTGCTCAAACAATAATGATTACTATCGCAACAAACAAACTAAATATCGACAAATTAAAATCGCAATTTAAGAACCAAACCGTTATTACGACTAAGGAAATTGCGGATTGCTATAGGTTGTTTGAGCCTAATGTCAAACAAACGACTATCAATTGGCGGGTGTATAACCTTGTTCAAACGGGGATTCTTAGCCGGATAGGAAGAGGAAAATTCAATTTTGGAAAAGGAATCCTTTATGTCCCTGAGATCACATCTAAAATGAAATCCATATACAATAAGCTTAAAAAGGAATTTCCCTATCTCAAAATTTGTATTTGGAATACTTCGGCTGTGAATGAATTTATGCGTCATCAACCAGGTCTTTTTTATCTCATGATTGAAGTTGAAAAAGAAGCAACCCAATCAGTGTTCTATTTTCTAAAAGAAATGAATTATCCTGTTTTTTTAGAACCTAAAAGCGATATTTTAGAAAAATATGTACCGATCGATAAAGAAGCATTAATTATTAAACCATTGATATCTGAAGCCCCAACTCAAAACAGTAATGGATTTGAAACCATCTCATTGGAAAAACTACTGGTGGATATCTATTGTGATGAGGTGGTTTTTTCTGCTCAACAGGGCGCGGAAATGCGAACAATTTTCAAAGAAGCATTCGGGAAGTATGTTATTAATCAAAATAGGATGACACGATATGCTAGCCGACGACGGAAAAAAGAAAGTTTTAACAAATATCTGCATTCAATAATAAATAAAGAACAGCAGTAAAAATGCTGCTATCAATTTTCATAGCATGATCAATAAAGATGAAATAACTATTGCTTGGATTAACAAAATCTCTAAGGGAAACCGTCAAGCGGATAAAATTCTTATCGAAAAACTAATTCACGCATTGCTTTTATTGGAAGGACTTGCGATATATAAACTCCCATTTGTATTTAAAGGGGGCACAGCATTAATGCTTCACCTCAATTCAACAAAAAGACTCTCCATCGACATTGATATTATAATCCCTGAAAAAGTAGATAAATTAGAAGAAATCCTAGATGATATTGCTGTGGAACAAGGATTCTCGCGAAAAGAGTTACAACACAGAGATACCATCTCAAAGATTAAAAAGAATCATTATAAATTTTTCTATGCTCCAATTCATAAGTCAAATAAAGAGGAGGAATATATTTTACTTGATATCTTATATGAAAACATTAACTATTCAAAGATTGAAAAAATCCCTGTACAATCATCTTTTGTGCCATTGAAAGGTGAAAATGTTTTTGTTGATATTCCCTGTTTGGAAGATTTGCTTGGTGATAAATTGACTGCCTTTGCTCCAAATACAACTGGTATTCCATACTTTAAAAAGGAAGATAGCATGAGTATGGAAATCATTAAACAACTCTACGATATTGGAATCTTAATGGAGGTGGTAAACGATGTGCAAATGATTAAATCGACCTTTTATCGTTTCGCGGCAGCTGAATTATCTTATCGAAATAATGAAGTTATCAATGAAGATGATGTATTAGAAGACATCTTCCAAACCTCCTTATGCATAGCAACTAGAGGAGCAGACGGCATGGGAGATTTTAAACATTTACAACAAGGTATCCAGAGAGTAAGCAGATTCATTTTTTCCGAGAGCTATCACTTGGAAAAAGCGATAATCCATGCTTCAAAAGCTGCATATATGGCCTCTTTAATAAAGCATGGTGCCAAAAAAATAGAAAAATTTAAAAATCCTGCGCAAATAAAGGATTGGATTATTGGAGAGCCACTAAATAACAAATTAAGCAAATTTAAAAAATCAAATCCCGAAGCTTTTTTTTATTGGTATAAAATTAACCAACTTATAACATAAATAAACTAGATGGGACGTTCAGCAGTAGACGACATGAACAATAAAACCAATAATGCTTTAAAACAATTGATGCAAAAAAATCACTTCGGCCATTATTTCAGATGTTTGTGAAAATATATTAATATCCACACCTCAGCCAGACCTGGGATGATGGCCTGCTGGTTGAAAAGATTACTTACATCAAAAACTAGGGCCAGCCATTCCAATTCAAACGCGAATTCTTCATCAATCCCGATGAAGAACAAAACACCCTATTCTAATCCATCCTTTTATTTGATCTTTTAAAGTTTATTGTACGATAAAGCGCTGGCCCGAAAAAACGGCGAGGTTTAGGTAGGCCATATGCGTTGGGAGAATCGTTTTTTCTGTCCTTTCTTTTGGGGAGCCTGTCCCGAATCATTTCGGGATTTCTTTGGACAAGCAAAGAAAATGAACAATATTTCACCAATTCACTAATTTACCAATTCCCCAACAGCCAAAAACTGTGTGCGCAGTGTGTGTTTTTTATATATATTATTAATAATCAATCAAATATAGCGAACACATTAAACGAACATAGTTCAAATCAGATCTTTCATTGTTCGCCTGCTGTGCGCTCCAAAACATGCATTACGAAAATATGTGTGCGCAATCCTGTACATTATAACCCGCTCTATATCTGCAACATATACCAAGCGCACACAAACACCCCCTTCCAAATTCATTATTTTCTATGTTTTTTAAGACAAGACAATCTTCCCCCTTCGGGGGAATTAAAGGGGGCACCATATTGAGATTGAAATGTATTGCAATCTACTCCCTTTCATAGACCTATACTGCCATTTGCAGTAAATTACCACCATTTGAAAATCCATTTTGCTAATGATTATTAATACATGCAAATTTACTCGATTCTGTAAAATTAATCAATCTTGGTTTATGGGACTGATGTGGCGAAGCCGTTTAAAAAACAATTACATTTGAGGATAAATAGTATCACATATATACACGCATAAATCACAAAAAAGCAATATAATCTTCTTTTTATGAGATGATTATAGAGGATTCCCTCCCTAAAAGGAAAATATTACGTAAGTAGTTGGATCGAAAGAAATAGTTAGTGGAACCTATCTTTAGCCTCTATGTGTTTGTTCATATCAGAAGTAAAAAGTTCTTTACAGTTTTAAATACCTCTTCAGTATATAGCTTTGTATGTTTTGGTAAATAGCAGCTTCAATCCCTGATAATCAGATAGAATTTATCAAGAAAGTAGTCAATAAGAATCTATTTTTGAGGCTATCAATAGTATTTTAAATGTCAATCCAAAGGTTGTAGTATTACACGGCCCATTAGGATATAAAGGAGAAGTGCTCGCCTTAAAGGGTAAAAATCATTTACTTGTGAGAATTGAGTATTTAGACGGCATGATTTTGGTTGAAATTAATGGTAAATGCTTGAATTCTTTTTAATATTTTAGTTCATATTTTAAGATAAGATTAGTTATATGTTTTAAAAAATAATCAAGAACCCAATTTTTGGTTTTTCAAATTAAAGGATAGATGTTGTTAGTGGCTTTTGACCACTACAGAAGTACGGAATATATAAAAGAACACTGATATTAATGGGAAATTCAGTTGATTATGCTAATACTCCGCGCTTGTTTATTACATTTTATTAGATATTTATTGAATGACAAGAAACAATTTTTATAATAAAAGCCTTTTATATAATAAAAGTCAGTTATTTTGGATGCTAAATTTAATTGGGTGGTTACTATTTCATTTGCTCTGCCTTTTATTATATTTTGATCCAAAATCTGGTTTAATTGAGTATGGGCTTTACATAACATACGCAATATCAGGATTCATAACTACATTATTCTTACGATATGTCTACAAAAAATTATTGTTTAAAAATGACAAAAAATCTGTTGTTCGATTATTATTGGTCATTTTCTCAACATCAATCCTTTCGTTAATCTTGTATAAAGGGTTGGAAATTCTTACTTCCATTGCTTTTACTCCAATAAATTATTGGATCCTGAATATTATTAAACCAACCGTTTTCTCATTCATTAGGGACAACCTATTAGGTTTTCTTACCTTGATTATTTGGAGCATTCTCTATTATATGATAAATATGTGGATTGAGTTTATAGTGAATGAAGAAAGAATAGTTAAAGCAGAAATTCATTCGAAGAAGTCTCAATTACAAATGTTACGCTATCAGCTTAACCCACATTTTCTATTCAATTCTTTGAATTCAATTAAAGCATTAACTATTGAAAATCCGCAGAAAGCAGGGTTTATGATTACTGAATTATCTGAATTTTTAAGGGCTACATTAAACTATAATGATAGGATATTTATAACAATCAGAGAGGAAATTGATATTATTGAAAAGTATTTATCTATTGAGAAGATTAGATTTGAGGAAAGGCTTGAACATAGAATCACCTTTAGCGAAGGCCTCTTAGATAAGGAGATACCATGTTTTATTACACAACCATTAGTGGAAAATGCAATAATACATGGACTTACATCAAATCCAGGGGGAATAAACTTATGGATAAATTTTTCGATTAATGATGAATTTCTTATCATTGAAGTAGAAAACAGTGGTGTGTTGAATAAGAATAAAATTACTTCCGGAACAGGGATAAAAAATATTATTGAACGACTTGAAAATTCTTATCCTGGTCAATTTAAACTGGATATTACGCAAATAAACAATTTTGTAAATGTTCAACTCATAATACCATCAAAACAATGAAATATACTGCAATTGTCATCGACGATGAAAGGTTGGCCAGATTGACTTTATTAAAAGACTTAGAGTCATTCCCCGAAATAGTGATATTGGGTGAGGCATCAAGTATTTATAATGCCAAGCTTTTAATTGAAAAATTGAATCCTGATCTTTTATTTCTGGACATACAGCTTGTAGATGGAACCGGATTTGACCTGATTAACAACATCGAATTCTCGGGAAAAATCATTTTTATTACTGCTTTTGATGAATATGCCATCAGGGCCTTTGAAATAAATGCCGTCGACTATTTATTGAAGCCTATATCTATAAAGCGATTAAAAAATGCCATTGATAAGCTATCAGTAACAGATAAACAAAATACTGTCTCTACTTCTTTTAAGCTAAATTATAAAGACCGACTAATGGTGATGCATAAAAAGTCAATTAATTTCATTAAAATTGATACCATCGATTCAATTTATGCTTCCCGTGAATACAGTTATATACATACCATTAATGGGAAGGAATATCTTACATCAAAATCTCTTGGTGAATGGGATGCTCGATTACCTGATGAACATTTTTGCCGTATTCACCGTTCAGCTATAATAAATTTCGATTTCATTATTAAAATTGAACACCACATGACAGGTACTGCAAGTGTTTTCATACAGGGATTAACTGAACCATTGAATATTTCCCGTAACTATTTCCGGAAATTGAAAGACAGATATTGTTTATAAGGCCATTGGCTAAAATGATAATTAACGCTATGGTTGTTTAAAGTTTTTATTTGTATCGATTTTCTAACATTCGATAGTTTAGAGCTGGATACAGAAATTCTTTAAATGATTGGGCTAATCCTCATGATAGAACAATCATCGAAGATTTCAAACTTAAATAAATAAAATCATCATGAAAGCAATAATAAAAAAAATCGTATTTGGGATTATTGGAGCAATAATTCTTTTTGTTGTAGTTGTAATTGTCAACCTTATAGTATTAGAGAAAAATGCATCCATTGTATCCAAGGGGAAGCCAATTGTAAATTATAATGAATACAATCGTGCACTTTTGGTTATTGATATCCAAGAAGCTACAACGGGAGAAATTTCAACTGACTTTTACTATAAATTAAATTCTGACGATTTGATAGAAAGCATTAATCAATTAGCAGAATATTTTAATGCTCAAAATAACCTTGTTGTTTACATCAGGAGTTAAATAACAAACCCTTTTATAAATTTACTAAATGATTCGTTTGCAAAAGGTAGCTTAGGGGCAAGGTTTGATAAACGGCTCAAAATCGTTTCAGGTGTAGAGATTGTAAAGAACAGAAATGATGCGTTTAGAAATACAAATCTCGATGATGTTCTAACCAGTAATAAAATAAGTGATTTGTACATAGTGGGGCTCGATGCAGCTCAATGCATTAAAGCAACAGTTGAAGCCGCACAATACAGAAATTACAAGGTTGATCTTATCGAAGAAGCTATTTTATCGAAATCAAAGGAAATGAAAGATAGCATGATGGTAAATTTTAATGCAAGAGGCGTTTACGTTATACATAGAGA
Source organism: Bacteroidota bacterium (assembly GCA_018816945.1). NCBI lineage: Bacteria > Pseudomonadati > Bacteroidota > Bacteroidota bacterium. Next base: position 41,768 of record JAHIVC010000011.1, read on the forward strand.
TAGTTTAGATATATTAGATATAATTGAATAATATATAAAACAAGAATATACCAGCCCAGGATACTATTTTATCCTTACTTAATTGTTATTAATCAGTAGCTTGTTTTAAAACAGATGAGATATTTCTCGGGATTAATTACAACAGGTCTCTGTATCGTAAATCGAAGGGTAAAAACTTAATATTTAACAAACTTAACTTTGATTAAATCCTGCCCTGGAAATGGTGTACATCATATTAAGACATAAAAATTGTTTAATCTAAATAATGAGTTTATAACATGAAAGTAAATAGAATCTTTAATTATTTCATTGTTTTATTTACACTTTGCTTAAACCTTTTATGTTTAGGACAAAGCAATATAGAAAAGCACCGTATCAGATCAATTGCAGTCAATTCAGATTATTTGATTGAGATTGTTTTACCAAAAGAGTATTCAAAAGAAGAGAAATATCCAATAGTTTATTGTACAGATTGGTTTCATACATCAGGATTTCTCAAGTCCATTTATAGCTGGCTTGAATATGGCAGATCTGTGAAGAATGTTATTCTTGTCGGTATTTCAGTTGAAAAGAATGCGCAAGAATGGTCAGTCAACAGGTACAGGGATTTTACACCCACTCACCCTCATGATAATTATTCCATCGGTTATACCTATGCCCCGGCATTAGAATTAACAGGAGGAGCCAACAATTTTGTAAAATTCATTAAACATGAGTTGATCCCCTTTGCTGAGTCAAAATTCTCTTCAGATACATCGAAGAGAGGATTTATAGGCTATTCGCTAGGAGGCTTACTTTGTGCTTATATTCTTTATCACGACCCAGGTATTTTTCATTATTACTTAATTGGAAGCCCTTCCTTATGGTGGGATAATTTTTCATTAATCAATGAATTAAAAGATTCAAAGACAGAACCTATAAGGCAAGGTAAAATTTATCTGTCAATTGGTGAATACGAAGATGGTGAGATGTTGCAAGGATTTGGACAGTTAAGAGATTATATTGAAAAAACAGTACAGATTCACTAAAACTTAAAACAGAAATCATAGCTGATGAGAGGCATGCAAGTGCCTTACCCATATCCTTGTATAATGGTTTTAGATTTCTATATTTGAAATAATCTGAGTAAATCATTGTGAAGTAGTGACCGAATTACAAGTTTACAAATTCCCCGTTTAATAAATTCTCCAAATCAATCATCAATCAAATAATATTTTTAATTCACTTGTATTAAAGATCAACCATTCATCGATAATAACGACCATTCGTATAATATATTATATTGATTAGTAACATCTTCAAGAAATATTCCGTCTTATGCAAGTAATCAAAACACGTAGAGTATGAAAACAAAATTTACTTTAATTTTTGGGGCAATTCTCCTTTTTTGTTTTAACGTATTAGCGCAATCTTATATCGATTGGCAAAAGGATATTGATATTCTTATAGAAAAAATAGATAAATATCACCCTAGACCCTGGACTCAGATTTTCCGTAATGATTTTCTAAAACAAGCTAATATTATAAAATCAAACCAGAAAAGATGGGATAATGATAGAATTACCTTAGAGTTGATGAAACTGGTCGCGCTCCTTAAGGATGGTCATTCGCAAATTTGGCTAAACAATCAGGATAATTTTAATCTTTGGTACCCGGTAAGGATTGAGAATTTTAGTGATGGAATGTATGTAACGGGAGTATCAGAAAAATATAAAGATTTGCTCTATTGCAAGGTAATTGATTTTGACGGAAAAAATTGTGAAGAGGTATATAGAGCAGTTGGCTCCATCCTGGCTGTCGATCATGAAGTTGGTATTTCGCAACATATTACAAATTACCTATCGAATGCAACTGTTCTAAACCTTTTAGGGATAGTAAAAACCAGACACAAGATGAGTTTAAATGTGAAATTTCCTGATGGACGGATAGATAAATTAGTTATTGAGGCTTCTGAATGGACCGGACTATTTAATTGGGCTTGGGTACCAAGTCAAGTGCCCACCAACGATAAAACAGTTACAATGTATACTAATCACCTTGATTCTTTACCTCTATTTCTTCAAGGTATTGTTGACCGTGAGAGAGACTACTGGTATAGACTTTCCGATGATAACAAATACCTCTATTTTCAGTTTGGCAATTGTACAGCAGAATCAGGTGATGAGAGTTTTTCGGATTTTACAAAAAGAATGTTTGATGAATATGATAAAAACTCGAAGTCGATAGAAAAATTCATTGTAGATGTCAGGTATAATGAAGGTGGAGATGGGTCCATAGTAAATGAATTAGTAAAAGAATTTATCAAACGTAAAAATAATCTTAGTAGAGGAAAGTTATTCATAATTACTGGGAAATACACCTTTAGTACCGCAACAAATTTCATTGGACAAATGCTCGAATATACCCAGGCTATTACAGTTGGGGATATTGCAAGTGGAGGGCTCAACTGGTGTTCTGATACATATAAATTTGTTCTTCCAAATAGTCAATTAATAGTCGATATCTCTACTATGTACTGGCAAAAAGGGTTTGCTAATGATACAAGGGGGTACTATCCTCCTGATTATTATATTCCAGTTAAGTCAACATATTATTTTGCTTTTAAGGATATTACTTTGGAAGCTATCCTGGGTAATAGGGTTGCACCCTTAAAAGAAATCTTACTTAACGAAGGATCAGAAAGATTTTTAAATGAGTTAAAATCAAGAAAAAACAGTTTCCGTTTAAATAAATATTGGTTTCCTTACACTTCCTTTGATTTGACTTTGTTTGCATTTCAGAAACTTCTTTCTACTGGCAAGGTGGACGAAGCATTAACTATTTCCAAATTAAATATGGAATTATATCCAGAGGAAATAACACCATACTACATTTCTGCAATGGTTTACGATGAGCTTGGCAAGTATAAAGAAGCACTGGATTGTTTCGATAAACTAGTTAATATAGAAGCCAATCATGCTGAGGCTAATTGGGATAGAGAAAGAATTTATGCATTAGTACATCCTATCGTTCTGCAATCTGAATTAGTTGAAAAATATAAAGGAAATTTTGAAGGCGATAGAAAAATAATCGATGAAGAAGGTAATCTGTACTATCAATTAGGATCTGGGCAAAAACGCAAGTTAATTCCTTTATCATCAACAAGTTTTTTAATTGATGGAATTAATCAACATATAGAAATAAAAATGAATTGTGAAAAGCCGGAAGCTATTGTATTGACTAGATATAGTGGGCAAAGATCCAAGTTCAAAACTATTAATTAAGCCTGAACCAACTGTGCCGAGATAAAATCCAATACCGAAAATAAATAGCTTCTAGATTGATGATTTATTAAAAATATTTATGATAAACAGAACAATATTTTTGAACTTGATACTCATCGTAATGTCATTCCAATTTAGTTTAGCTCAAAAGGCTGAAACTGAAATGATAAGAAATGAAATACCTGAAAAATATAAGTGGAATCTTAATGATATTTATAAGGACTGGCGCGCCTGGGATATGGCAAAGAAAGAATTCACAAGTCTCTACAATATGTTGGATGCTGCAAAAGGAACTTTTAAAAATCCTGAGCAGTTATTACGAGTGCTCGACTTACAGGATAGTATGGTAGCTCTCTACTATCGACTTGAAGCATATCCAGGACTATTGCTGTATATTGACTATGACAACAAAGAAGCTCCAGAGAAATCGCAGGAACTATCACTATTAGTACAGGAATCAAAGAAAGCTATAGAATGGATTGATCCTGAATTGAAAAGGATACCACTATTAACACTACAAGAATGGGAGAAAAGTTACCCAAAGATTGCTGTGCATAGAATTACTGAAAAAATGTCTGGCGATGAGCAGACGAATATGGATGAAAAGGAAACAAATTGTAAATTAAAGTTGAAGACTTTGAAGAACATTCCATATTCTATCTATTTTAACCTTTCAAATAGGGATTTTAAGCCTGCCAATATAAAACTTTCAGGAGGAGATGACATTGTTTTAACAGATCAAAATTATTTTCAGATTCTTTCAATGGATACCAATCGGATCGATCGTCGTAAAGCATTTGAAGCTTACCACCAGGTTAATAAAAACAATATAAACACCTATGCCGCAATATATAATTCAGTGCTTAAAACTGATTGGGCTTTTGCCCAGGCTGACAATCAAAGTTCTTGTCTGGATGCAGCAGCAAAAGAATATAATATTACAACAAGGACTTATGAGAATTTGATAACCAATGCCAGAAAAGGAGTTTCTGCCTTGCTGAAATATCATAACCTTAGGGCAGGATACATGGGAATTGATCAATATGAACCCTTTGATATGTCTTTAAAACTCTTTAGGATTGATCACAAATTTACTTATGATGAGGCTAAAAGAATACTAATTAATGCGGTGAAACCTTTAGGTGAGGTATACATGCAAAAAATGCAGATGGTTCTTTCCGATGGGTGGGTTGATGTTTATCCTTCGGCAAAAAAAAGCAAATTGGCGGAACAATGGGCATTCTTTGGTACACATCCCTATATTCTCATTAACTTTGATGGAAGCGTAAGTAGTATGATTGATATGGCCCATGAAGCCGGGCATGCTGTTCATCACATGCTTAGTCAAGAGAATCAGCCTTTTACTTGTTGGGAACCCGATGTCCAAACAACAGAAATGGCGGCAATACTAACAGAAAATTTGCTTATCTATTACCTCTACGAATACTTATCGAACCCTGAAGATAAGTTAGCAATTTTGGAGGATAATATCAGAACCGCCATTCGGGATTTTTACTTTCAATCACAATTAGCCGATTTTGAATATCAAGCCCATCGAATAGTAGAAAATGGAGGATTAATAACTCCGGATACACTTAACTTTATAATGAAGGGAATTTACAAATCCTACTATGACGATATTTACAATGATAATTGGAGTGAAGTTACCTGGGCCAGGGTCCGCCATTTCTACCAGGTACCATTCTATATTCATCAATATGCCCTTGGTTATGCCGGAACCACTTCGATGCTTGAAAGGATAATTCAGGATTCGAGCAATGGTAAAAGCGACCCACAGGATCAATACCTGAATATCCTAAAATCAGGCAATAAGGAAACTCCTTCCGAATTACTTATGAAGGCAGGGATCGATCTGGAAAAACCGGAAACAATTTTACTTGCAATTCAATACTTCAGTAGATTGGTTTCTCTATTTGAAAAAGAAATTGCTAAGATCAAATAATTTCAAAACATACCATTAATAAACAGATGCCCCACTTAATTATTAATAATTTAAACACAAAGAATATGAAAAAAATTGGAAGATATTTAGTAATACTATATGCAATTATTCATTTTTATCAAATGAATGTTTTTGGTCAACAAACCGATTTAACTCATCGGGATATTTTCCCTAAAGGAATTAGTTTTGACTATGGAATTGGCAACTATTCGGTACAGGATGATTTCTTCTCAGGGGAAAAATACTCCGGATCACTTCCTTATATTAAATTAGGATGGTCGCGGTTTCACGACAAGAGAGCTTTTCAACTCTACCTAGAGTATCGAAGTTCGGATGAAATAAAAAGCGGTACATTTTCTGCAAGCGTAACGCAGTTTTCATTGGAATCAAACTACCTTTACCCCATTGGATCTTTCCAGCTCTTCTCCAAGAAAGTGTATGCATATCTTGGGCCTTATTCTGAATTCTATTTTTATTATAATAAGCAAAATTTTGCCAATGATGGCTTATTCTTCGATTTTACCTTTGCATCACTGATCTCTATTGGAGTACAACCTATGCTCATCATGCCTATTGATAAAAGATTGCAGGTTGAAAGTTCATTGCAAATTAATATCTTGTCAGTAAGTATGCGTATGATCGAGGTGGAAGATCTTAATGATGGGAGTGAGGAGGAGTCACCTTTAAAACTTGTAACACCTTTTGGAGGACTTAATACCCAATGGAATTTAGGAATACGATATTACCCATTCAAGTTTTTATCTCTTAAGCTTAGGTACGAGGCTGAAATTACCCGGACAACACACCAGAGGTATATGATCTCAGCCAGCGATAATCTGGTTTTTGGTATAAGTTTTCATTTAAATAAGTAAAGCCATGCGAAGAATTATTGCTTTTTTCACTATTATTATTTTACTGAATGTTGCATGCAGCAAAATAATTGTTCAACCACCTCAATCTAATCAAAATCTGGAAGATTTTGAGATGACATGGAACACTATCAATGATGTTTACCCAATGTTGGATAACAAGAACATTGACTGGGATAGCATCTATACAATTTATCGATCACGAACTGAGAAAGCAGTGGGTGACGAGTTTAGTCAGGTGCTGATTGATCTCCTATGTGAGCTAAAGGATATGCATGTTTATTACGTTAACAAGGGCAGAGGATTGGTTTTTCCGTACATAAGTCCTCGGCATCAACGAGACTGGAAAGCCTTTTCACCGCTGGTAGTGCGCCGGTACTTCAATACTCCACTCAAGCTAGCTTGCAGTGAAAAGGTTGAGTTCGGGATCAGCGTGGATAATATTGGTTATATATACATTGCAACATTTAACGAGGAGGGACTATTAGCTGGATTTGATGATGTATTGAATCAGTTGATGGATACCAAGGGCTTAATTATTGATGTGCGTCATAACTCTGGTGGTTTGATGGAGAATATAAGATGGGTTGTAGGGCGATTTATCACTGAGTCAATGCCAGTTTTAAAGATACAAAATAAAGGTGGCACTGATATCCTGTATGATCCATTTGAACCTACGGTTGGAAAAGTACCATATACTAAACCTGTTGTAGTACTTATTAATGGAGTTGCCCGAAGTGGAGGAGATATAATTGCGGATGTATTAAGGCAGATCAATAATGTAACACTGGTAGGCGATACAACCGCTGGTGCGGGATGTTATGATATAGAGGAGCAGAATCAAATCAGAGGAAATCGCATCCTGCCGAGCGGACGGTATATCAATATACCGAACACTTGTGGCTTTCGATACGACGGCATCCCTATAGAGTGGAATGGTGTACCACCCGATGTTTATATTAAGCAAACCGAGAATGACATAAACGCTGGTAGAGATCTGCAATTGGAATATGCTATAAACAGGTTGAAATAATAAACATTTGAAGCGCTGTCTAAATGATAAAAGATTTGAGGCCGAAAGAATAAAAACAAAAGTGAAAGCAAAATGAAAAAACTAATTTTTATCATCCACTTACTGTTGACTACGGCAATATGCCTTTACGCTCAAGAAAGCTTTGTGGAAAAGGAAAATGAAACTAAAATTTCAAATACTTTAAGTAAAACATCTTTCGATCTGAAAAAACTCGATGCCTGTATGGATGATTTCTTTAAACAAAAAATGGAGAAATATCACATCCCTGGCGTTGTCTTTGTAATGGTAAAAGATGGTGAGATCATCTTTCAAAAAGGTTATGGCTATTCAGATGTAGAAAAACAGATAATAGTAAAGCCTGATGAGACTATTTTCAGGGTTGGTTCAGTGTCGAAGTTATTTACTGCAACAGCAGTTATGCAACTAAGCGAAAAAGGTAAAATTGATATAAACACAGATGTCAATAAGTATTTAACACTGTTTAAATTGGAAAACAATTATCCAGCACCGGTTACCATGGCCAATCTTTTATCTCATACGGCGGGTTTCAGGGGAAGATCAATTGGAAGTATGACCCGCAACGAATCCGATAGAATTCCGTTAGTGAAATTTCTTGCTACCAATATGCCACGCATAAAATTGCCACCAGGGACTGTCATCAGTTATTCCAATCATGGTTTTTATCTTGCTGGCTATCTAGTTGAAATAACATCAGGCGTTCCCTTCGCTCAGTATATGGAGGAGAATATTCTGCACCCGTTGGGAATGAATAACAGCAGTTTCCTACCGCTACCTCGACTGTTACCGAACATGGCTAAAGGTTATTCATACATTTCAGGAGATTATCAAGTTGTACCAAAAGATTATTCTCTTTCCGTCATCTCACCAGCAGGTTCATTGCTTTCAACTGCCGATGATATTGCACGGTTTATGATTACCCAACTGCAAGGGGGATACTATAATGATCAACGAATATTGAAAGAAAATACCTGCAAGGAAATGCAGCGGCAGCAGTTTACAAATGATCCGCGATTACCGGGTACATGCTTTGGCTTATACGAATATCAAGGGTATAATCAGCAAGCGGTTTTCCTTGACGGCGATGTAACGGGTTTTTCAAGTCGTTTGTTTCTTTTGCCCGATCAGAATACCGGATTCTTCGTTTGCAATAACAGTGGAAATTCAATTCTGCGAATGCAACTGACAGATACTCTAATGAGTCAATTTTTCTCCGTACCTGGAAAATCAATTTCAACAGCACCTATCGCTAAGCAGAAATCGAACGTTGCACAACTTGCCGGCAGCTATAGAAATTTGCGGATCGGACTGGATTATTTTGATAAATTCGAAGCAGCGTCCGCATTATTAACTTTATCCAATGAAGATATAAATAATTGGATTGAACTGGAGCCTTTCTTTTTTCAAATACCCAACAGCAAAACACGTTTAGTATTTCATAAAAACAGTAATGGAAAGGTTTCCAATTTATTTATTGATTCGCAACAAATGCCCATATCTTACGAAGTAGTACCATGGTATGACACTTCGGAATTTATTTGGATTCCTTTGGGATTCATATTTTTAGTTTTCCTATCAGCATGTGTAATCTGGCTTATTATTTATTATAAACACCGTAAACAAAAACCGCTGACTGAAAACAACAGATTGGCTCGGCAAGCATGTTTGCTGGCAATTTTCACAGCCGTCTTGAATCTCGCATTCCTCGTATCTTTTGTTCCAGCAGTATTTCTATTAAGTGATGATCTTGAATTTGGTATGCCTATAGTTATTAAAATTATTCTTGTTATCCCAATCGTTACAACTTTTCTCACTTTTGGTTTGTCTGTATATACTTTGCTGGCATGGAAACAGCGGTTCTGGAATCTGATAATGCGGTTGTATTTTTCATTCCTAACCTTAACCTGCATCGGTTTTATTTTTTGGCTGTATCACTGGAATTGGCTTGGCTTCAAATATTAATAATTTTTAATGCTAACTTTATTAATAGGCAGAAAAATCATGAAAGTGTTTTTAATTATTGTATTATTTTGTTTTTACAAGAATATTTGCATTGCACAAATTTACTCGGGACAAATAACAGATGCAAAAGGATTTCACCCAATATCATATGCAAATATTGGTATTATTGGGAAGAATATTGGTACTACTTCAGATGAAGATGGTCACTTTAAAATAGAATTAAGCAGTGAATTCGATAATGATACAATTTGTATTTCATGCATAGGATATAAAAGTAAAAAGTATTTAATTAAAAATTTTAAACAAGGTACCAATAATGTTAATGAAATTAGAATTGAACTTCTACCAAGAACATTCCTGCTCCCCGAGATAGTTATTGAATCAATCAAGACAACAATGCATTTGTTGGGAAACTTGTGTGATTCATCCTCAACATACGGCAATGCTTTTTATTCCAAACAGCTAGGAACAGAAATTGGTGTTCTAATAAAACTTCCCAAAAAAACTACAAAAGCTTATTTAAAGAACTTCAGATTCTATGTTGGGGAGTTTACGTTAGGTAGTTTCCCCGTAAGATTAAATATTTATAATCTGAAAAATGGTTTGCCATATGAAAACATTTTAAAAGAACCAATTCTTTTAGAGATCAAATCAACTGGTGAAAATATTATTGATTTAAATGAAAAGAATATTATTGTTGAGAATGATTTTTTTATTTCATTGGAGTATTATAGAATTGCTGATAAGGCGGATGGAAAATTAATTTTCTGTGCTGTTCATCCGAAAAGTATAAAACAAGGCAATGGGTTTTATCGTTTAACAAGCCATGGATACTGGATACCCGAATATAATGATAATATAGGTTTTTCAGTTCAAATCGAATGCGAATATTAATCCCGAATTGTATTTTACTTAACGTCCTCCTTATTGTCAGATTTTTGAATTAACCTCCACTCCTTAGATTAATTTAATTTGATTAAAAACAATAACATGAATGCCGTTAGAAAATTTGTTTTAGTACTAATATTTACAACGATTAGTTTTTACACTTTTTCACAATATGAAAAGGTTGAAAGCAATGGGTTAGATATTTACTATCGAATAATTGGAACAGGTGAACCAATATTAATTCTTGGTGGTGGCCCTGGTGATAATTCAAACCGATATGTTAGCCTTTGCGAAATACTCTCTATTGAATTTCAATGCATTTTGGTTGATCAGCGGGGAACAGGGAAATCAACACCTACAGTGCAAGATTCAACCACAATATCAATTGAGCTGACTTTTTCGGATTTTGAAGCAATTAGAAAAAATTTAAATTTAGAGAGTTGGAATGTACTCGGATTTTCCTATGGTGGGTATCTTGCATCTTTATATGCGCATTTTTACCCCTCATCCGTATCCAAACTTATATTGCTTGGGTCAATTGGGTTAAATGCTAATGTATTCAGTTATTTCAACGATAACATCAATGCAAAGCTTTGCCCAACAGATATTGAGCAATTTGAATACTGGAGTGATTCTACAAGAAATGCAAAAGATCCGCACCATGCACTGGTAGAAAGAATTCGTGCACGAATGCCCGGTTATTTTTATGATAAAGAAAAATCAAAAATCATTAGTAAAGCAATGCAAGATGCCGATTTTAACTTTTCGATTGGGCAATTGATTTGGAGCGATGTAATTAAAAGAAAGTTAAACCTATCCAAAATTGAAACTCTTTATAACAATCCTGTATTAATACTGCACGGACGACAAGATCCTGTCGGAGAATTTATCCCTTGTGAGTTGTCACGATATTATAAAAGTACTAAGCTTATATTTATTGAGAAATGCGGGCATTATTCATGGATTGAACAACCTGATAAAGTGTTTTCTTTGATTGAGTCTTTTATAAAATAACTGGCGACAATAACAGATATAAGCTCTACTGATTTTTTGAATAAATCTATCCTTTATCATCAAATAAAACATTTAATTCATTATTAATCTAATATTTAAACTGTAAAACATGAAAACAAAAACTATTTTATTCCAAGCTGCCATTATCTTAATAAATATAATGGTTATCCAGAGTTGTTGTAGTAATAACAAGACGAACAAAACAGAAATTGCACAGGAAATAATCAATATGGAAAAAACGGCACTCGATCGTTGGGGCAAGGGTGATCCCTATGGGTATCTTGATATTTTTTCAACCGAAGTAACCTATTTTAATCCATTTGAGGAGCACCGGATTGACAGTTTAATCGCAATGATGAAATACTATGGTGATCAGGCAGGTCAGATTTTTATTGATGAATACAAAATGATTGATCCAATTGTTCAGATTCATGGGAATACTGCCATACTAACTTACCATCTTTTTAACTATAAAAAGCAACCAAATGGTACAATGAAAGAAACTACCCGGTGGAACAGCACCAAAGTATATCTTTTAGAAAAAGATAAGTGGAAAATTATTCATAACCATTGGTCGTTTTTACAACCAGATATAAAAGCATCGGCATCTTTGCAGGACTAATATTGAACGATTAATATCTTGTATTAACAGTATTATTTGTTTCCACAAAAATCATCGAAAAGCTAAGGCTGAAGGAATAGCCAACCAACCCAAAGTTAGGTCTCTGCAAAAATCATCATAGAGTTGAGGCCCAAGTAATAACTACCGAAACAAAATTATTAAAAAAATAAAAGGAGAAATAAAAATGAAAAAGTACTATTTAGCTTATGTTATTTGCTTAGCGTTATTGGGTGGGACTCTCTCTGCACAAATCAATAGCGAAAAGCTGGAATCAGTGTTATCTAAAGCTGAAGAATTATTTAAAAAGAGAAATTTAGTGAATGCCTTAAGCTAATTAATCTTCGAATAGTTCAAAAACCAGATGAAAAGAAAACATTTTCAAAGCTTAGGTATGAAACCTTACTTAAGCTAGGCGATTATAATGAGGCAAAAAACCAATTATTTGAGGAAATGAATAATGGTGAAGTACCATCAATAAAAAAAGCATTGCAACTTGGCGGCTTATATATAAATCTTGAAAATTACGATAGCACTTTCATTTGGTTGAATAAAGCAGTCGACTCTGGATTTACTTATTATCCGCCTCTGGAAGGACTTGATGATTTTAAAGCTATTAGAAAAGATATTCGTTATGACAATCTAATTAAGAAAATGAAAGATAAACTTGGATTAGGTAAACCTATATAAGATTTTGCCGAATAAGATATTTCCGGCAAATTAATTTCACCTAGTTTATTCAACAATGCAGTATTAATAATTGATTTTTGGGCTACTTGGTGCAACCCTTGTCTGGAAGAAATGGAAAACCTAAAAAGTATCTATAATGATTTTTGTAAAAAAGGATTTTCTATTATATCTATTTGTTTAGATTCCGATAAAAAAGCATTGGAACGCCATATAAAAGATTTTAATCCACCTTGGCCGATTATTTTCAGTGGAAAAGGTTTCGAAGATAGTATTGCGCAACTTTATGATGTGAAAGATCTGCCTTCTTTATGGGTAGTAGATCGGAAAGGACACCTACGTCATTTATTTCTAAGAGGAGCAGAACTAAGAAAGGCAGTACAAGATTTAGTTAATAAATACGATTTAAATGGATAATGTATCAAGCCTGAGACATCTCTTATCAATAGAAAAAAATAAATCATTGGGAATAGCCAACCAATCAAAAATTGGGACTCCCTAAACGTCATCGACGTTTTAAAACTAAAAATTAATCAACCAACCCAAAGTTGTATCCGCATATGCATTTAGGTTCTCTCAATAATTTTATTTTGTGTAATAGATCATCAATAATTAAGAACAACTTAATTTATCATACAATGAAATCCAAGAAAATAGCTCTGGTTGTTTTATCAATTCTGCTTTCTGCATTAATTGTTCAACCGCAGGGAATAAAAAATTTACAGTCTAAGAAAAAGGTATATGGAACTGTCTTAGATCAGAATAGCCGTGAACCTTTGCCCTTTGCCAGCATAGCCGTTCTTGGGAAGAATTTGGGTACAATTTCTAATGAACAAGGTGAGTTTTCTTTAGAACTTTTACCTGGAACTTACCAATTTCGGGTAAGTTTTGTGGGATATAAAACAGAGACTTTTTCAGTTGATGTAACCGATAGTGATCTGTGTAAAAATCTTTTCCTGATACCAACCTCTCTGATGTTTCAGGAGGTATCGGTATATGCAAGTCGTAGTGTCCGGGAAGAATTAAGCACCACTACAATGCAAAGCAAACGGATTGAACAGATATCGAATGTTTTACCCGATGTGTTTAGATCTGTTCAAGCTTTACCAGGGATAACGGCAAATAATGAATTCAGCTCAAAGTTCAATGTCAGGGGGGGTAACTACGATGAGAATCTGGTATACGTAAATAATGTATATGTGAACGACCCTTTTCACCTTAAGTATGTTGAGAATGCAAGTGTTGGAATATTCAACATTAACATGATCAAAAAGGTGAATATGATGGTAGGTGGCTTCGGTGCAAAGTATGGGGACCGGCTGAGTTCCGTAATGGACATTGAGTACAGGACAGGGAAAAAGGATAAGATTGGAGGTTCTGCATCCATTAGTATGATTAGCTTAGATGCCTTACTTGAAGGACCATTAACTAAAAATGTTACTTTCATTTTTGGGGCAAGAAAAAGCTATTTGGAGTATGTTTTAGGCTTAATGGATATTGAAGGAAGTCCCAAACCATCCTATTTCGATCTGCAAGGTACAATAAATTATAACTACGCTAAATCTAACCATTTACAGCTTAATTTTTTGTACTCGGGCGATAAGTTTAACCAAGGGAAAGGTCTGGACAAAGACCTACCCTCTCATGGTAAACGAACTTATACAACTGGTGAAACTACAACGTATATTTTAACAGAGGAGCGATACGAAAACCGTAAGGCAAGCTATGAAACCTTTCTAATGAATTTACAGCATTCAACATACATTTTAAATAATCTTCAGGTAAACTCATCTTTATCATATTTCAATCAGGTCGATAGAAAGAACGAGTTAGAAACAAAAGATTATAATTTTGAGGAGAAGGTTACCACACTTACAGGTTCAACTTATGATTTTGTATTTCTGATGGATGAATACGATGAAATCGTAAACAAACTTAATTTGGGCAATTTAGAAGTTAAATCTGATCTTAAGTATAAGGTTAACCCTATTCTTGATATCAATTCGGGATTATCCTATTCAACCGACATTTGTGATGGATATTTTCTAGACAAGGATCTGGAAATTATTAGTGAATACAGATCTTTATATCCAGATACTTCGAAATGGATTATCGACAGAAGTGAAGCCGCAACCCCAAAACAGTCAAAATTCAATTCTTTTAAAATTTCCGGCTATGCCGAAGGTATCTTTCAATTAAAAAACAGAATGTTTTTTAATCTTGGGGGAAGAGTCGATTATTTTGATTTGAACAGCTCGTTAACATTTAGCCCCAGGTTAAGTGCATCGTTCAGGTTATGGAATGGATCGATGTTAAGAACTGCCTGGGGGCACTATTTCCAAAATCCGACCTATAAACAGATTGACTTTTTAGACGAAACAATTCCTGCACCTGAGCCTCAGAAGGCAGTTCACTATATTGCAGGGTTCGAACAAAAAATAAATTTAACCGAGAAGAGTTTGCTCACTTTAAAAGTGGAAGCTTACTATAAAGATTATTCCAATCTGATTTCAGCGATTCGTTCCCCAGCAGGATATGTGAGGTATAGCGGAAAGAATGATTCAAAAGGCTATGCTAAAGGGTTGGATCTGTTTTTAGTGTTTCAAAACAAATGGTACTACGGCTGGATTAGCTATGGCTGGTTAAAGGCCGAGGAGGAACTTGAAGGGTATTTGTATAATCCTTTTCCACGTTACGCCGATCAGCGTCACTCATATTCGTGGATCAACAGTTTTAATTTTCGCAGGGGATGGTCGATTAGCCTAAATTTCTGCTATGGAAGTGGGTTCGCATACACTCCTCAAAAAAAGGTATGGATACTTGAGAAATGGAATTATGAATGGATGGAAGGGAAAAAGAATTCTGCATACCTGCCATCGTACTTCAGATCAGACTTGAAGTTTAGCAAGGAGTTTAAGCTCAAACACATGTTAGTAAGTGCGTCAATTGATATTAATAACTTATTTGATAATAAGAATATTTACGGTTATGGGTATAGCTACAATCCTAGCGGCTATGTGCCGCTTAGAGAAGAACTTGAGCTTTGGCCATTAATTCCCTCCTTTGGAGTTAAAGTTACATTTTAAAACTTTGCTGGGAATATTTTAAAAGGTGTTTTTGATTCTTATAACAATACAAAAATAAAATATTTTGAAATGGAAAATAAACAATATTTTTACCGATTATCACAATATGTCTTAATCCTAAGTATTTTCATAATCCTTGTGGGCTGTGAAAAAGACGAGCCTAAAGATCAATTTGAAAGTTTAAACATTCTGGAAAAATTAAAAACTCTTGAGGGCGTTACAGTTACTGAAATCACACCAAGTAATGGGTACTTCAAGGAGTATCAGCTTGATATTGTCCAGCCGGTAGACCATAATAATCCAACGGGAGCAACGTTTACCCAAAGAGCTTATCTATCACATGTAGATGAATCGTTACCATTAGTTTTTGCCCCTTCTGGGATGTGGTGCGGCCCATCCTCAAGTCAGGAAATTGCCCTATTGCTTAACACGAACTGTTTGCATGTTACTCACCGTTACTATATTAATGCCAAGCCAAATCCTATCGAATGGAGCTATTTAACGGTTAAACAGTCTGCTGATGATTGTCATCGAATTGTTGAACTTTTCAAGAAAATCTATAAGGGAAAGTGGATCAGCAGCGGCAGAGGTAAGAGCGGTCTATCAGCTCTTATCCACCGAAGGTTCTACCCTGGCGATGTTGATGCTACCATAGCCTATTCAGTACCATTTTATTCTGGAGTAAAGGACACCCGATACCCTGAATATATTAAAAATATTGGTGGAACAGAATGTTATCCCAAACTTAGTCAGGTGCAGCAATACATACTTAGGCATCGCAGTGAAATGTTGGGTATACTAGATACATACATAAATTCAGGTAGCAGCACATTTTCAATTGACAGGGATTTACTCCTTGAGCTATGTACATTAGACTATCCATCATTTTTCTGGCAGTATTCGGGGTATGATTGTAGCTCAATTCCAGATACGACCCAAAAAACAGCAAGTGAGATATTCAACCATTTCTCAGATGTTGTAAGCATTTCGTTATACTCAGATGCTAATTTGGTATATTATGCTCCTGCAAAGTATCAGGCAGTTTCTGAATTAGGTGCCCCCGCTTTTGAAACCATTCATTTTAGTGATTTGCTTATTAGAATTGATCCATATTCTACTGGAAATCCAAATTATGAATTATTGGTACCTCCGGGTGTGTCATATACATTCAACCCAAATGCTATGAATGACATATACAGCTGGTTGCAGAGCAACGGCAGTAAGATAGTATACATTTATGGGAAAAACGATCCACAATCTGCAGGAGCAATTGAACTAGCGAATGGTTTAGATGCATTGTTGATAATGCAAGAAGGTGCAAATAGCAATATAACCATTGCAGATATTGATGATCCGGAGATTGTTTATAATGAGCTTGAGAGGTGGTTGAAATTTTATATAAACCCTACAATATGGTAGTGTTTAGAGTTAGAATAGTTGGAATATCTGTTACTCATAAAAAATACCTGATTCTATGTAATTGATTGGTGTTTAACTTGTCATTAAGTTGCAACAATAGGAATAGCCCACCTATACAAAGTTAGGTTTCTGCAAAAATCATAGAAGAGTTGAGGCCGAAAAACTAAATACTTCTTTAATTATAATAATCCCAAAACTTTCAAGTATGAAATACTTTTTAGTATTGCTAATCTTTTTGCTGGTTTCCTGTTCGGGAAATAAAAATAAATCTGTTGAGAGCATTGAGCTTGGAGTTGGCTTATACCGGCTTACCGTTGACGGTATAAACGCTGTTGCCCTGATCGATAGTGCGGGGAATACCTTGCTTGTCGATAACTTTAAGGGTTTTCATTCACCACTGCTGCTGAAAAGATTGAAAAAACTTGGTAGTAAAAGAATCGTTTACATGATCAACTCGCATATCCACGGTGACCACTGTGGGGGAAACAAAACAATAAATGAAGGAATTATAATTTCTCATGTAAACACAAGAAAATTGCTCGAGACCGACCATATCTCGGTTTTCTGGCAGGATACATCGAGAGCTTTCCCTTCAGGTGCACTTCCCCGAATAACTATAACCGATTTTACAACTATACATTTTGCCGGAGAGGAGATTGACCTTATACCTTTTACCGGTGGGCATACGAACAACGATATTGTTGTCTATTTTAAAAAGAGCAAAGTGATGCACCTAAGCGATTTGCTATTCTCCATAGGGTTTCCTGCCATCGATGCTGAAAGGGGTGGCAATGTCATCAGATTTGCAGAGAACCTGAAAACCATTTGTAACAGCTATCCTGATGATTTAACCTTTGTTGCTGGTCATGGATGCGAGATTTCAAAGCAAGAGCTAAAGGATTACCAACAAATGGTTGAGTCTTCAGCCAGAGTGGTTCAGAATGCATTGCAGGTAGGCTTAAATGTACAACAGATAAAGCAGGGAAAACTGCTGAATGAATGGAGGAACTACTCCAAAGGATATTTCTCCTGCGATGACTGGATTGAGATTGTCAATTACAGCTTGGCTTGGGCAGATTCGCTTGGAGACTTTTATCATCTCACAAGCAAAACAACATGGTACATCGACAGCATTATTCCAGAGAAGGAGCCCCTAATATTTGCTCCTGGAACAATTACAACTCAGGGGTACGAAGGTTGCTCCGGGTTTAACAGGGAGATGGACAGATTCTACTTTCAGCGCTGGTTGGGAAATACCCCAAATCTTTATGTAACAGGATATAAGCAAGGTGTTTGGTCAAAGCCCGAAAGGATTACAACTTCTTTTACCGCCCCTATTTACGATTTTGCTATAACCCCTGACGGGAGCAGGTTGGTCTTTGCATCACCCATGCAGATAGCTGAATTGGGCGACAATCAAACAGGTCATAATATCTTTCTTTTAGAGTTGAAAGGTAAGGAGTGGCAGCTAAACTCAGATTTTACTGGCTCTGGAATAAATACACCCTACCACGATAGTTATCCGTGCTTAGCAGCGAATGGAAACATGTATTTCTTTTCCAATCGACCAGGGGGATTCGGTAAAACCGATATCTACTTCTCTGAGTTCAGTAAAGGGCTGTATAGTATTCCGGTGAATTTGGGCGAAAAAGTAAATACCCAGTACGATGAATGGGATCCTTTTATCGCCCCTGATGAAAGTTATCTACTATTCTGCTCAAAGAAACTTTCAGGTCAGGGAGAGGATGATTTGTATATCTCTTTCAATGTAAATAGTCAATGGAGTGATCCGATTAGCCTAGGTGCTAATATCAATACCCGATTCAGCGAGAACAGACCCAATGTTACCCCCGATGATAAATTTCTTTTTTTTACCCGAAATATAAACGGGAATAGGGATATCTATTGGATTTCCGCAAAAATCATCGAAGAATTGAGACCGAAGAAATAGCTAACCAATCCAAAGTTGGCTCTCCTCAAAAATCATCGAAGACCTAAGACCAAAGGTATAGCCAACCAACCCAAAGTTTTGTCTCTGCAAAAATCATCGAAGAGTTAAAGCCAAAGTGAAAAAATAATTAACTTAAAAGAAAGCGAAAATATGATTAGAATTAAAATGCTGTTTATTATTCTTTTATGTTTAACCATGTTAGACATATTTGCACAGAATGAGGTTTCACCTGATCTTTTTAGTCCGGCACTTTTAATAATTGATATACAGAATCAGTATCTTCCAAAAATGTCGGAGCAGGAAAAAAAATATGCTTTAGAGGTAATTAATGGATCAATCTGGTATTTCCGAAAAATGGGATTTCCAATTATCCGTGTTTACCATAGCGATATAGGGAGAGGCCCTGAGGAGGGAACAAAAGCTTTTGATTATCCTGAGTCGATAATAATAAGAGATACTGATCCAAAGATACACAAGCACTTCCCGAATGCATTTAAAGCTACTGACCTGAATAAAATACTTAAAGAAAACGGTTGTAACAGAGTTTTTATCTGTGGACTAAGTGCAACAGCTTGTGTTTTAGCAACCTATTTCGGGAGTTTAGATAATGGGTACAGTACTTATTTAATAAGGGATGGAATTATGAGTCACGATCCAGACTATACCAATGTGATTAAAGATATCTGTGAATCAGTTAGTTTTCAGACTATGATTAATATGATTCAAACAAAATAATGGTTTTGGTTTGTACTCATTAAAATCATCGAAGAACTAAAACCGAAAGATTAAAAACAAAACAAATTATGAAAGGAAAAATCAAAATGAAAAAACAACTATTCCCAATTTTTATTTGGATGTTCACTATTTCCTTTGTGTACAACTGTAAAGTGTATTCACAAGGCTTTGAGATAAAAAAAGTTTCTGATAACGTATCCATTGTATCTAATCCTATCCTGGGGAGCAGCCAGGTAGTTGTTCAGTCAGACAAGGGGTTGGTCGTTTTCGACAGCTTTATGTCTGAAATAACTGCAAAAAAATTTAAGAATGAGATTTCAAGTGCTATAGGGAGAGATGATTTTTCCTTTGTGATAAACATAGCAGACCGGCTTGACATGATTGGTGGAAATGCGGCTTATAAAAAGGCAGTTATTGTTGGACATGATAATATTCTAAAAAAGTTTCACTCTGAAAAAATTGTTGAAGAGGAAATTAATAAGACAATTGAAATGTGGAAGGAAAAAGTAGAGTATTCAGTAAACCGTTTGAAAAACTATGAAGCAGGATCAGATAAAGCCCGAAAAGAAGAAATTTGGATGAACAAATGTAAAACAATGGTCAATGAACTAGAACAAGGCTTTTCACTTGTTTTACCGGATATTTCATATAATGATAAAATAATGCTGAATCTTGGAAATATCAAAATTAATCTTTTCTGGTTTGGCAATGCCGGAAATTACCAAGGTTTAACATTGGCTGTAATTCCTGAGAACAAATTAGCCATAATAAGCAAAGAAATATTTTATCCTAAGGCCCACATGGCTCCATATCCTTTTCCATATTATGGACTTTTAGATGTCCCTCGTTGGATTACTATTTTAGAGCAGGTAATAGAAGGAGATAATTCGGTAAATACTATCATTCTTAGTGATAGTTATGAGGTTTACTCAAGAGAACAGATAAAAAGCCACTTGAGGTATATAAAGGAGCTTTGGAACAGTGTTAAAGCTTTAGAGGCTAAGGGTATGTCACTTCAGGAGATACAAGATCAATTATCACTTGAAAATAACTTTGCTTATGCAAAAGAATGGGATGTATATAAAAATAATGGTGATAATTGGATTCGCATTCAACATGAAATGCATATAAGACTTTTCTTTTTACAGGGGAAAAATATATCCTCAGAAATATTAAAAAATGGGGGTCCAGAATTCTTGCAATCTTCACTTAGTAAAATAAAGAAACTTGGTAATGATGTTTATTTTGATGAAATCTCTATGGATTTCCTTGCATATCAATGGATGAGTAATGGGAATACTTCCGAAGCTATTGAGTTATATAAATTGAATGTTGAAACCTTTCCAAAGTCAAGCCAGGCATATGCCAGTCTAGGTGCAGGATATATGAAGATAGGAGATAATGAAAATGCAATAAAAAACTTTAAAAAATCCCTTGAACTAAATCCGGGTAATGATAACGCAAAGAAAATGTTGGAAGAGTTAATGAAAAAGCCAAGCTAATTTTTAAAGGAGAAATCAAAATGAAAAAACTAATTCTAATCAGTTGTTTGCTGGCAACAACTATAATAATCAATGCTCAGCAAATAGATAAAAATGTACAGTATGATTCTTTTATTAGCTCATTTATTAAATCAACTCATATTGCTGGCCTTTCGGTTGCTGTAATTGAAAATGGAAAGATCAGTTTTATGAAATCCTACGGTGTTAAAAGTTTAGTGACAAACGAACCCGTTACAAATGAATCAGTATTTCACACAGCATCAGTATCAAAATGTTTTGTTGCTGTTGCTATACATCAGCTTTGTGAAAGAGGAAAAGTAAATCTTGATGACCCAATTATAAAGTTTCTGACCTACTTTAAAATGGATGATCCGCGTTACAAGCAAATTACCCTGAAACAAATCCTAAATCATACCTCTGGTATTCCTGATTTGCCATCGAATACTAATATCTGGACAAATCCAGATACTGACGATGATGTTGCCGAGAGATATGTTAAAAGTCTTTCAGGATTGAGTTTGGTTGATGAACCTGGAAATGCATGGCATTATAGCAATATAGCTTATGATATTCTGGCAGATGTCATTTCTAAAGTGTCAGGAAAGACATTTGAAGACTACATGGTAGAAAATATTTTTAATCCTTTGGATATGAAGAATAGTGATTTTCTTTTATCGAGAATTAACCCAGAACTCCGTACATCACCCCATGTTTTAATGAGAGCTATCGTTCCGACCATACCTCAAATATATCCATACAGTAGGGAGCATGCACCAAGTTCGACCCTAACTTCAAATATCACGGATATGAGTAAATGGGCTTTAACTGTTTTACAGAAAGGTGAATACCAAGGTAAA
Organism: Bacteroidota bacterium; assembly: GCA_018816945.1. Lineage (NCBI taxonomy): Bacteria > Pseudomonadati > Bacteroidota > Bacteroidota bacterium. Next base: position 63,634 of record JAHIVC010000011.1, read on the forward strand.
AGAATATTTACCGAAGACACTTACTATAAAATGATTGAACCACAGGTGCCAATAAACGAAAATCAAAAAATGGCATTGGGTTGGTTCCTTGAATCGTACAAGGGGTTGAACATAATTTCTCATGCTGGTGGAGATGAGGGTTACCGAAGCTATCTAGCTATGGTGCCTGATAGGTCGCTTGGAATTATTCTGCTATGTAATTCGGATTACTTTAGCAGGAGCCAGTTATTAAACGGCTTATTTGATATATGGTTAGGAGAATCACCACAAGTACCAAATACACCCGTTTCACTAATTCTCGGGCAGATCTACATTAAAGATGGCCTTATTAAAGCTATTGAAAAATATAATGAGTTAAAATCATCGAATCAACAAGGATTTGATATGTCCAACAGGGAGATCAGAAGATTTGCATTCAGATTATTTAGCAATAACTATCTTGATGATGCGCTTACAGTAATGAAATGGTATTCGGAGATGTTCTCACATGATGCAAATAGTTATTGGCTATTAGGTGAAATTTATAGGACAAAGGGGGAAATAGACAAAGCCATAGAATACCATGAGAAAGCGGTGGCAATAGATCCCAACTCCAATGATTCGGCAAATATACTTAAAACTCTAAAGGAGCAGAAAGCAAAAAGAAATATTCTTGGAAACACTTTTGTTGAGAATGTTACCAAACATATTGAATATTTAACATCTTTTGATCATAGGCAGGCAGGTTCGAAGAATGAAAGACTTGCATCGAATTATATTACTGAGCAGTTTGCTCAAATTGGTATAAATCCAGAAATCCAACCGTTTGAATTTGAGTCATATGAATTTTCAAGAACTCACCTGGTAATAAGTGGCAAATCTTATCAGATATTGGGTTTAGGTATTGATCCATATAAATTGAAAAAGGTATATAAAGGGAATGCACTTTTAGTAGATTTCAATCAGAATCAAGTTCCGTTTACCCAACAGGAGGCTCAAGGTAAAGCAATAATTACTAATAACTGGAATAGTCATTTTAGACTGCTCAAATATAAACCGGAGCTTATAATATATCTTGATTCAATTGAATTTGAAAATATTAAAAATCAATCAAATATTAATTATGAACTTAAAATAAGGGGAAATTTTGGGAAATATAGTTCTGCTAATATAATTGGCACTATAGGTAACTCAAATCCAGGGTCAAAGGAAATAATAATCAGTGCTCATTATGATACCTATAGAACGGATAATCCGGGTGCAAGTGATAATGCTTCAGGAGTTGGTGTAATGTTAGAGTTAGCGCGTTATTTCAAGTTACATGAAAGTGATTTAAAATGTAATATAAAATTTATTGCCTTTGGAGCAGAGGAAATTGGCTTCACTGGATCAAGGAATTATATAGATAAAAATGCTTCAAGTCTTAGAAACTGTGAGTTAATATTCAATATTGATAATGTTGGTGGCAATGCACCAATTTATCTTGAGACAGATGGTGGTGTAAGTAATACAAAAGGAATAAAAGGAGAATTACAGTTGCCTTCAAATTATAAGCTCTGTTCGTGGGAAGGTATAAATAGCTGTTGGAAACTGATTTTAAATGATGAGCTTCGAATGATAATGTCACATTCAAATCACCCTAAATGGCTTGAATACATTGTTAAGTCGTCTTGCGAAAACTTAGGATATGATTATCAAACTACTCAAACGCTGGGTTCTGATCAACTTATGTTTGCTCAGGCTGGAATTGTTGCATCAGGTATAAGTATAAGGAGTTCAAATAGTCACACACAAACAGATAAATTTGATAATATTAATAAGATGAGTTTGAAAAAAGCAGGAGATATTGTTCTTCAGGTGATATTAGAAGCAGAGAAAAGTATTGTTAATTAAGCTAACTGGATATAAAATTTACTATGTCTCCACAAAAATCATTGAAGACCTGAGGCCAAAGAAATAACCGATTAGCCCAAAGTGGGATCACCGCAAAAATCATCGAAGAATTGAGGCCGAAAGATTTAAAGCAAAACTAATTTATAAGAGAAATAAAAATGAAAACATTAAAATCGATTTTAGTAATTATAGTTATTTTACTTGTAACTTTAACAACACAGGCTCAGGAAAAGGAATTTCCAAAACTTACCGGACCATACTTAGGCCAGAAACCGCCTGATAATAAGCCTATAATTTTTGCAGATGGAATTGTATCAAGTGATACAGATCATTGCAGTGCAACTTTTAGTACGGATGGCAAAGAAATTTATTGGGAAATTGGAACAAAAATTGGTTTCACAAAACTGGTTAATGGAATATGGTCCAAACCTGATATCTTACCATTTTGCAAAGAAGATTCCTACCAATATGGTAATCCATTTATTGCACCCGATAATAACAAAATGTTTTTTACCACATTTCGTTCGGGAGCCGTATCTGAGAAAAAGGAAAATATATGGTATGTGCAAAGGATTTCTACGGGATGGTCTGATCCTAAGCCGGTCAGTCCAGATGTAAACCAAATACCTTTACATTGGAGTATCTCTGTTTCCAATTCAGGAACACTTTTCTTTCAGGGTACAATGGACGACAGTTATGGAGGGGCTGGCGATATTTATTATTCCAATCTGGTTAATGGCGTGTACACAAAACCTGTCAATATGGGCCAGGAAATAAATACTGCGGGCACTGAGACTTGTCCATATATAGCACCGGATGAATCGTATATTATTTTTACAAGAATGGGCACCAGCCCAGAAAATTCGGGAATTTTTATAAGCTATCGCGATAATTCGGGCAAATGGCTGTCTGCTGTAATTCTCGAAGGAGGAAGTATTGAGCGCGGGGGACTTAGCCCAAAAGTAACTCCAGATGGAAAGTATTTGTTTTACGTCAATGGAGGTATGTTTTGGATGCCAATTATGGAACGAATTGAAGAGTTGAGGCCGAAGAAATAAAACCAAAATTTTTGAAAGAAAAAAACAAAATGAAAACATTAAAATCAATTTTAGTTACAATAGTATTACTACTTGTAACTGCAACAACCCAGGCACAGGAAAAGGAATTTCCAAAACTCACCGGCCCGTATCTTGGGCAGAAACCACCGGGAATGATACCCGAAATATTTGCTCCTGATTTAATCTCTTCAACCAACCATTCTGAGTGCTGTAGAGCTATTTCTAAGGATGGTAGAGAAATCTTCTTTGTTCGTAAACTTGAAAGTGAAGAAAAAATATTTATTATGAAAGATAACGGTAATGGTTGGTCTAAACCTGAACAAATATTATATACCAACAAAAGTTTTCAATATACACCTTTTATCTCTCCTAAAGGAGATAAGTTGATTTTCATGGCAGGTAATTCAAGACCTGGCAGGGGAAAAAATGATTCTTTACCGGAAGTCTATTTACTTAGTAGAAAAGACAAAGAATGGGAGATTTCCAATATATTGGGTGCTACAATAGGAGAAGCGCAGCCATTTTATATAACTATGGCTGAAAATGGTAATCTCTATTTTTCATGCATGGATAGGTATGGAATTTATAGATCAGAATACAGGGATGGTAATTATTTGAAGGCAGAGAAACTTCCTGATGAGATTAATCGCCTTAATAAACCATCACACCCATATATTGCACCGGATGAAAGTTATATTATGTTTCAATCCAGAGATGTGTTAACCAATAACGTCGATCTTTATATATGTTTCTTAAAAAAAGATGGCAATTGGTCGGGTGCAATAAATATGGGTGATAAAATTAATACATCCAAAAATGAAGTATGCCCAAGTGTCTCTAATGATGGGAAATATATGTTTTTTGGCCGTTTAATTCAAGGTGAAGATGCTGATATTTACTGGGTCTCTTCAAAAATCATCGAAGAGTTGAGGCCAAAAAACTAACAATAAAATTATTAAAAAAAAGGAGAAATATTATGAAAGCAATTTTGTTAATTCTAGTATTTTGTAATTCTTATTATTCATCATTACCTCAATCACGAATAGCAAATTTACCCATATTTGAACAACTTTGGGTTTCAGAAAAATCCTTTAAGTGTCCTGAGTCAGTCATTTACGATGAGGTGAATAATGTTGTTTATATCTCGAATATTAACGGGGATCCATCCGAGAAAGATGGCAACGGGTTTATTTCAAGACTCAATCCTTGTGGTACAATAGAAAAGCTTAAATGGATAACAGGATTGAATGCACCGAAAGGCATGGGTTTATATCAAAACAAACTTTACGTAGCGGATATTAATGAAGTAATTGAAATTTCTGTTAATGAGGGTAAAGTGGTAAGAAGATATAAAGCTAACACAGCAAGCTTCTTGAATGACGTAGCAATTAGTGAAAATGGGGATATTTATATCTCAGACACCAAAAATAATGTGGTTTTTTGCTTAAAAAATGGCAAAATGGAACAATGGTTATCATCAGGGCAACTTAATTCTCCGAATGGGTTATTGGCCGAGAAAGGTTTTTTATTAATCGGGTGTGACGGGTATCTTATAAAGGCAGAATACACCAATAAGAAAATCAGCAGATTTATCACTGACACTGATTATATCGATGGTATTGTTTCAATTGATAAAGGTTTCTATTTGGTTTCTGATTTTCTGGGGGTAGTAAATCTGGTTCATCCTGATATAAAAAGAGCAATGATTATTGACCTTAGTTCAAAAGGTATGATGGCGGCAGATATAGATTTGATTAAAAAGGATAATATTTTACTTATCCCCACCTTTGAAGATAACAGGGTGGTTGCATATAAAGTAAAAATTCCATAGCAAAGCACTTTTTAAAGAAACAGCTTCTAAATTAGAATTTCTATAACTATTATTATTCAGAAGATTATTGAAGATTTGAGGCCTAAAGAATATCCAACCAACCCAATGTTGGCTCTCCGCAAAAATCATCGAAGAGCTGAGGCCAAAGAAATAACTCACCAATCCCAAAGCTTGGTCTCTGTAAAATTATCGATGTGCTTAGAACAAAGTTAGAGCCGTCCACACCAACAATGAAACTCTGTAAAAATGATCATTAAGTGTAAAATCGAAGTAGAAAGCAAAATGTTTTTTATTTTCAATATGAAAAACTCCAATAGAAATCAAATTTTAAATATAAAAAAAGCATACGATGATACAGTCGTTCGTTATTATAATGGCATTGAAGATGTAGATCTACTGCCTGACGAGTTTAAAAATTCAATTCGTTATAGTAAGTTAAAAAAGCTTTTGGAATTAACCTCGTTTAATAGCAGTAATTCTGAAATTAAGGAATATTTATATCCACAGCAAGGCATGGCTTTTTTAGATGTTGGGTCTTGCGTTAACCTAATAGAAAACAAGTTATTTAAATGGCCATCAGTTTACTTCGGAATTGATATTAGCCCAAATCTAATCGAAATTTCCAAAAAATTTGTTGAAAGGAATAATATAAATATCGGTGGACTTTATGTTGAGGAGGTCGCTAGGATGCCGTTTGAAAATGATTTCTTCAATATTTGTGCAGTCATAGGAGTCCTAGAGTACTATGATATAAAATATATTAGAAATTCATTAAAGGAACTTTATCGAGTTTTGAAACCTGATTCAAGAATGGTTATTGATATGCCAAACCAAAATCACCCTGATGTAGATACTATGTTCGAGTTTGAAGAGTATTTAGGTAGACCAAGATATAAACTTCCTACGAATGGACAGTTTGAGTTAGAGTTAAAACAACTATTTATAATTGACAAAATTGATGATTCTACACTAATGAAAGTATATTTTGTTAGATCAAAAAAGAATTTTCATTAATAGATTATCATTCCCCTATAAGTTAAAAAATAAACAAAGAACTGATGCCAAAGGACTGGCAGACCAACCTAAAGTTGGTCTCCTCAAAAATCATCGAAGAGCTAAAACCGAAAGATTAAAAACAAAACAAATTATAAAGGAGAAATCAGGATGAAAAAAATTATTATTGCTTCAATTATTTTTCTATCGTTTAATTGTAATGCACAAACAAAAATGGGAGATTTACCGCAATTAGTAGATCCTTTTCCTGTTGTAATAAAAGGGAATGACCTTGTTTTCATAGATGATTATAGTATATATGTCTATTCATTAGAACCGTATGAGTTAAAAGCTAAATTTGCTAAACAAGGCGATGGTTCTTACGACTTGAAATATACACCTTACTTTACTATTCAAGACAATATAATTATTGCAACAGATTATTTGAAATCTATTTGGTTTACAAAAAATAGCGACGTTATTAAAGTGAAAGATTATAAAGATTTCCCGGATTTTAATACGAATATGGAAATGGTGTTAATACCAATAAAAGAAAATTATATTAGAATAACAGTAAGTCATGAGCTCAGTAAAAGGTATGTTGATCTATATAATTCCAAGTATGAAAAAATTAAAAGGTTATATGAAGGGTTGTATGATTGGAAGACTCCAAATGGTAAAATTAATACTTTACCCTATAGAATAGATGTAGCATGTTATCAAGATAAAATATTTGTAACCGATACTGAGAAAGGATTTTTTATTAAAGTATTTGATTCTAATGGAAATGAAATAAGAACTATTGATAAGAATTATGAGATTGAGGATGTTAAAATTACTGAAAATGATAAAAATGCAATTGCTGGATTTATTAAAACTTCTCAACCGGAATGGTTATACAATGCAATAAAAACAAATTCATATTATTACAAAAATTATCCAAAAATAAATTATGCTATGTTTTCGGATGAAAATATTTATATAACAACTTACAGAAAAAAAGATAATATGAACGAGATTATCAACCTGGATTTGAACGGAAATATTAAAAGAAAAGGATTTGCAGAGATTAAAGCTCTCAAGTTATATAGGGGGATTTTAAGATTTGATCCATATACAATAGATAATGGCTTTCTCTATGAAATTGCTAAAAATAACGATGGTAAATGGTTTCTTTACAGAACTAGTATCAATTAAAAATATTTTTCATGACCTGCTTTTCCAAATTGGTTGGGCATCTAGTATTAATAATATTATCAATAAAAATAGTGAAAAAAATGAAAACAAAGAAGTAGCCAACTCAAGTCGGGTCTTCGCAAAAATCATCGAAGAGCTGAGATCGAAAGAATAAGAACAAAACAAATTTATTTAAAAGAAATCAAAATGAAAAAAACATTACTCATGTGTTATTCACTTGTAATAATGGCAGTGAATGTATTCTCACAGCAAGACTCAACCCTTAGTCAATTAATTGACAAATACGTAAAGGCTGAGGCTGAAAACGATCTTTTTTCAGGTGCCATTTTAGTTGTTAAAGAAGGTGAAATTATTTACAAGGATGCGTATGGTTATGCCAACAAAGAAAATAAAATGCCTAATAAAATTAACACAAAATTCAATGTAGGTTCAGTCGGAAAAACTTTTACAGGTGTATTGATCATGCAACTTGTTGAACAGAGTAAAATTAAATTGTCTGATACTCTCGGGAAATATTTGCCTGATTTCCCATTTGAAGAAAAAAACAAAATTCAAATCCAGCATCTTTTAAATCATACCTCAGGATTGGGTAATTACTTTACACATAAAGATTATGATTCATTAATGCCGGTGCTCAGAAGGATTGATGATGCCCTTAAACTTGTTTACGACCAGAAACCACTGTTTGAACCCGGAACTGAATACCGATATTCGAACTCCGGCATGTTAGTGTTAGGTGCCATCATTGAGAAAGTTACAGGCATGAGTTATCAGGATTATATAAAAAAACAGATTCTGGATCCGCTGGGTATGGAAAACTCCGGTATTTACTATCCGGAGGATAATGTCTCTAACCGGGCTATAGGCTATAGTAAAGTAGATGAAGGGAACTATAAAATTGAAACTCAAAATGAATTTCCGGCTTTTTCAGATGGGGGTTTGTACTCTACGGTATTGGATATGTATAAATATGATGTGGCAATAAGAGAAAACCGATTGCTTACGCAGGCTTCTAAAGATATTATGTTAACCGTAATTCCTCCCGCTCAGAATTATGGCTTTGGTTGGGAAAGGGGTGTTTTCAATGAATCAGAATTCGTGGGTCATGTTGGTGGATGTCCCGGGTTTGCTGCAGATTACAAAAGTTTTCTAAAGGATCAAATGTTGATCATTGTCATTTCCAACTATGACGGGGGTGCAAATCTAATCGCTGCCAAAATCAATCATCTTCTTTTTGGTGCATCTGAAAAGAATATTCCGTTGGCCTCAAAATATGATTTCAACTTCGAGAAAGGCAGATATCTCTCAGAGGTAAAAAAGGATTATAAAGCGGCCCTTGAGTATCTGGACAAAAATATTTCTGGTTCCCAGCCCCATCTTCCTTCACTATTTTTAGCGGCGCGATCAAGAATACTTAGTGGTTTTGAAGTTGAAAAAGCTATTGGTTTGTTACAACGATATATTGAGCTCAATCCCCAGGCATCTAAACGCACCCAGTCTGCTCTTTGGTGGCTCTCAGGAAAGGGGTATGAGCAACTCGATTCGGAATTAAAAGCAATAGAATGCTATAAGAAAAGTTTAGAGATTTCCCCGGATTATAATCAGGCAAAAGAATCACTTATTCAACTCAATGAAAAGAAATAAAACTTAGTCGAACTTAACAATTATATGGTGTATCAAACTACATCTGAAAAAAACACAATGATAAAAATGCATGATTCATGAAAAAAATATTCATATTATTTCTGACTTTAGTAATTGAGATAAATTCAAATGCTCAAGTTTCAGTAGAAGCTTCAATCACATATTTTGGTCATTCCTGTTTCCAGATAATTACTTCGAATGGAACCAGAATTATAACCGACCCCGTCGAGTTTAAAGCTTATCATCTTCCAAAAGGAATTACTGCGGATATTGTAACAGTATCGCATAACCATGTTGATCATAACAGGGTGGATGCCATTTCCGGGAATCCCGAAGTGCTGAAAGGAACTACATCAAATATTCAGGAAGTAATACCCATCGATAAAAAAATAAATGAGGTAAGGATATACACCGTCCCTTCTTATCACAATCCCGGTAAACACGGCATGAACGCCATTTTTGTATTTGAATTTGATGGTATTAAAATGGTTCATTTGGGCGATCTTGGAACCACATTGTCAGAAGAACAAATTAAAGCTATTGGCGAGGTGGATATTATGTTAATTCCGGTCGGCGGAAAGCACACCATTTCAAAGGAAGAAGCAGATAGGGTGGTTGATCAGCTCAAGGTTCGAAGGGCTGTTTTACCCATGCATTTCAAAACCGAAGCATTTGCAGATTTACCTTATTCGGTAGATGATTATTTGAGGGGAAAGATAAATGTGAAGAGAATCTCCGGTAATCGATTTGTATTTAATTTGGAAGAGTTACCCCTAAAAAGAGAATACATAATTTTAGATTATAAATAAGTTACTGCAAACATATAAAACTATTGTACAGTAAAATTTATTAGGGGAAAAGCAGACATTGAAAGGAAAAACTAAGAAAAAATCAAAATGAAAAAATTAAAATCAATTTCTGTTATAACAGTACTGCTTGTAAATACATCTATATATGCACAGGAGAAAGATTTTCCCAATCTCACCGGCCCTTATCTTGGCCAGAAACTTCCAGGATTAACACCTGAACCATTTGCATCTGGAATTATCCCATCTGCTAGATATCATACTACTCCTGTTTTTACGCCTGATGGAACAGAAGTATATTGAAAGATGCAAGGTGTTAGTACAATTTGTATGATGAAGAGTGAAAATGGAATATGGACAGCACCAAGTGAAATAGCACTTTCATTAAAGTTAGATGATTTCCGGGATCCGGCCATTTCTGCAGATGGTAAAAAAATGTATTTTCTATCAAAAGGTAAGTTTGCTTACCAGTCGGAAGCAAAAGAGAATATCTGGTTTGTGGAAAGAACAAAAAGCGGATGGTCTGAACCACAACCATTAAACAAGGAAATAAACTCTCATGCATTACATTGGCAGGTTTCCGTTGCCTCAAATGGGAATTTGTATTTCACCTCGCGCAACACCGGACATGAAGATATCTATTGTTCAAAGTATATTAATGGTAATTATCAAAAGCCTGAAAAACTTCATAGTAATGTGAATACGGAAAACTTCTGCGAAACTACACCTTATATAGCACCTGACGAAAGTTACCTCATTTTCTCGAGGTGGAATTTTTTCGATCAAGATGGGGGGATGCATTTGTACATAAGTTTCCGTAATAATGGTGGAGGTTGGAGATCAGCCCAAAAACTTATAGGAGAAGCGAGATGCCCGCAGGTTTCAATTGACGGAAAGTATCTTTTTTATTTGGATTGGAGGAAATCCATACCATTTTGGGTTTCCGCAAAAATCATCGAAGATTTAAGACCGAAAGAATAGCTTTTAAATACATAAAAAGGATAAAAGTTACCCTTTCTATATAAAATTAAAACATATTTATAACATAAACTATATGACAAACAATAAGCAAAAATTTGTTTGGTTGGTAATTTCTTTCCTGATAACATGGAATTACACTTATTGCCAGCCTGTTACAGAATCGACTAAGGGAGACGAATCGATTACTGTTAACGAAATTCTATCAAGATACTTTGTTGCATCAGGTGGAGATTCCATATATCTGATTAACACAGAAATCAGAACAGGAAAATTAGTACGTGGTGGGGCAGGTGCAGTGCCGCTAAAAGTAGAAATAAAATATCCTGATAAATATTTGTATAACCAGAAGTTTGCATGGGGCGACCAGGTAAGCTATGGTTTTAACGGAAAAACCTCATGGATTCAAACAACAAAAGATGTAAATGAATTGCCACCAGGGTTTCTTCTTGATATGGAGATAGCCATAAACACACAATTACCGATTAAGATAAAAGAATATTTTACTGATTTACAAGTTGAAAGAACAGAAAAAACTTCTGAGCGAATGATTACTGTTTTATCAGGCAATTCAAAAGATGGTTTGAAAAAAGAACTTCACTTTGATAATAATTCAGGTCTGCTGATTCGGGCCGGTGACATTGTATTTGATAACTATATAACTCAGGATAATGTTAAGATCCCTGATAAAATCTTATTGGGGCTTCCTGCCGAAGACAATAAACAAATTAAAATGGAATTTTCAAAAATACAGTTAAACTCTGATATTGACGATCATATTTTTGACATACCCGTTTGTCCTTTATCGGTAATTGAGTCACCACTTTATAAAACCAGAACTCATTTTAAATCTACTATTGATGAACTGGAGAAATGTGTTGGAGTTTATACCGACCAGAAGAACGAAAGCTACAAATGGTTTGTATCCAGAGAGGATGGGCATCTTTTTATCTTCCTGAAAGGCTGGAGCCGGAAGCAGGAAATAATTCCTGAGTCATCGACGGATTATTACACCGAGTTTTTTGGATGGGAATTCCATTTTAAACCGGATAGCACAGGTAAAATTTGCGAATTAATAATAAATGCAAATTTTGAAATTAAGACCAAGCGCACAGACTAATTTGAATTTATAACGAATTATTTATTATTTAAAAGAAATATGTTATGGAACGAAAAGATTTTCTAAAAAAAGCAGCTTTAACATGTATGACTTGTTGCGGTTTTATTCCTTTAATGGCTAATAAACTATTGGAGGATGATAGCAATAAACGTTTAGGCAAACCTGATAATTGGATTAGCGATTTGGAGAAAAGAATGATTAAAGGTTCAGAATCTCCTGATTGGCATAAAGTTGAAAAAACAGGTAAATGGATAAAAGCTATGATGGATAACATGGACTCAATGCTTGATGATGATATTAAAATAAAGTTGATGCAATCATGTGGACGTTCGTGTTATATAGGTGCTTTCGGAGTAGCCTCTTCTGAAAAACCTAAAAAAGAGGAAGCCGATCGATATATTCAATTTCTCAAAGATGGTGGTAATGAAGTAAAAGAAGATGACAATAAAACAATTATAACATTCAATTGGGGAAAGGATCATCAAAATCCATGGGGTTTAATTATGAGTGATGGTTATTGCATGTGTCCCCTTGTTGAAAATGGCCCACCAGACCTATCACCAACTTATTGCTACTGTTCTTCCGGGTATGTAAAAGAGATTTTTGAAAGATATACGGGAAGGGTTGTAGAAAAAGTTGAAGTTTTGGATTCATTGAAAATGGGTGGAAACGATTGTGTTTTCAGAATTAGTCTTTTAAAAAATATTTTATAAACAATAGATACAGATTATAAATTTCCTGAAATATTAAATTATTAATCAATAAAAACTAAAACTATGAAAACGAAAAATTTATTTAAAATTATTTTATCATCAATTTGCATCATTATTTTAATGATAAGTTGCAGCGAAAAAGCTGTTGTTGTAAGTGAAAACGAAATAGCAAAAAAAATAATAGCTATGGAAAAAGCAGCACTTGATCGCTGGGGTAATAGGTGTTCGTGCGCTCCTCACTTATGCAGGTCGGCTCCGGGCTGCGCCTTCGCCTGCTGTTTAAAAAACAAGGCAATATAAATCATTCCGCTCCGCTTTAGCTCTGTAAAAAAACTCCAACCTGAACCCAAACAAACTCATAACTCACCTGTCCGCCGTGGCGGATAATTCATAATTGCGAAGCTTTGCTTCGCTCCATGGCCTTGTTTTTATTCAGCCCCTGCAAAGCGTTGCGGTGCTGCTCACCCGGTGCTACTCTTAGCCCCCAAACCCCAAAGAGGTTTCGCTTCGCTCAATACTAAATATTGGGGGCTAACCGCACCTTATCTTGTGTGCTCGCCTGCGGGTCGCAGCCCCAATTTCGTCACTACGCTTTTTCTTATTAACTCACCAACAACCTCAAGTCTCACTTGTCCGCCGTAGCAAATAACTCATAACTCATAACTTGCGAAGCTTCGTTCCTCATTTAACGCTTGCAATGGGCTCCGCTTTTTGCCTTCATCATTTATAAAGGCATCTCAAGTTTAACCTCACTCATGTAATCCGGTAAATACAATAATCCAAAACTTACAATTCAGCTTATAACTCATAACTCACAACTTATAATTTATAATTCAAAAACATTCGTTCGGTCAAAAACTTTCGTTGCTTCATAAAAGATCCCGCTTCAGCAGCTTCACTCCACTTGTTCCGTTCAGCCGCTTCATTTTGCCATCCCCGATAAAAAGCTCCGCCCTGCCCTTCCAAGCGGGGGCTGCTCCGCTCGCAACGGCTCGCGCTCTCTTTTCTTACCTTCAACACAAATAAAACACAATACAAAAGAAATACGACTTTATTAAAACAGCCTATAACTCTTAACAAATGCCTGTATGAGATATCAAAGCAGCAATAATCACTTATTTTAAATCCTCACACACCTTTATTATTTCATATATTTTCTTAAATTTACTTCACAACACAGATAAGCAGAATGAGTTTGTTTTTTGTACTCTCCCAAAAACAAATAACTGTTGCATGATATTTGAAATATAAACACATAAAAGTGGAACAATTCAATTTGATATGGGTTGGTATAGTTGACATAAATGCATATAAACTAGCATTACTACATTTTGAATATAGAAAATGAATCTAGATAAAAAATAGTTATTTTTACAAGTGAAATGAAAGACTCAGATACCATCAATATAAATCCGGAAGTTCTTGTTTGGGCAAGACAATCGTTGGTACTTTCAAAAAATCAAGCTAGCGAGAGGACAAAAATCAACCCCAAAAGGTTGAATCACTTGGAGTCCGGTGAAAAGCTTCCAACTCTTGATGAGCTACGTTCATTTTCGAAGGCGTACAAAAGAACAATTGCAACCTTATTACTTCAAAACACGCCAAAAGAAAAACCTTTGCCAAAAGACAGGCGTACTATTAATTCTTCCGAAATTGGTAGTTTTCATGAGAAAACTATAATGGCAGTTAGAAAGGCACGAGCTTTAGCACTGTCATATTTAGAATTAAGACAGGAAATGAATGTTAATTTCCCAAAGTTTGACCTTAAAGCTTCAATGACAGATAGTCCGCAAGTAGTTGCAGATAGTATAAGGAAAATATTAAAGTTAGATGAATTAAGAGGAATTTCGAATATAAATTTTGCTCTTGAAGGGTATATTGAAAAAGTCGAATCATTAGGAATTGCTATATTTCAATTGAGTTTAACACAAGATGATCTTAGAGGTTTTTCGATTACTGATGACATTATTCCAATCATTGGAATTAAAAGGGGAAGCGAACAAGCACATTCGAAAACCTTCACACTATTCCATGAGCTGGGTCATGTACTTTTAAATGAAGGTGGTTTATGTGATATGTCCTCACATTCCGACATTCAAATTGAAAAATGGTGCAATTCATTTTCAGCTGGGGTTTTGGTTCCTTCTACAGAATTTCTCCAAATGCATTCTATACTTGAGCACCAGAGACAAAATCAAAAAATCTGGGATAAAAAAGAACTAATAAAGCTCGCCTTATACTTTCATGTAGGTCCATTAACAATTCTTCGAAGTTTATTGGAACATAACTTGACAACTAAATCATTCTACTCTGAAAAACATAAAGCATGGAATAAACCGACTTTTGGCAGATCAAAAGAGCCTAAAGGAAGAGAAATGCACAAGGAATCCTTTAAAGAACGTGGGCGCACTTACATTTCTCTTGCTTTTAGCGCATACGACCAAAACAGGATAGATATGAAAGACTTATCTGATTTTCTCGGACTAAGATTTTCATATATACCAAAAACTAGAGCACTTTTAAAAGCATAGTATGGACTTGTTTAATTCCAATAAGAGAGTCTATATAATTGACACAAATGCTTTAATTCATTTAGACTTTACATTTAAAAAAGAGATTTCAGTCTTCACTGCAATTTGGGAAGAAATTGAAGAATTAATTTTATTAGGATGTTTTAAAACAATAGATTTTGTTGAGCAAGAAATCAATGACTACGAAGGCAAGGAAGAATTTCTTAAAAAATGGATTAAAACTTGGAAAAAGTATTTGGTTGTCAAAACAGATGCAACAAGCATTAATGCAACAATTCCAATAATTAATCAGGAATACAATACAGGTTTTTTAAAAGCTAGTAAACAAGCAGAAGGCAAAGAAGAAGCTGACCCATATTTGATTGGTTATTGTAAAATTCATAATTGTGTGTTGATTTCAAATGAAAGTAAAACAAAGCCAAATAAAATGCCGTCAATTGCCAGAAAAAATGGTGTAGAATGTTTAGATATCAATGACTTTTTAGTTGAAAGAGGTCTTAGAATTGAAAGAAAAAAATAAAAACGCGATATGACACTTTGTATAACTAATGAAAAGGTAAGTGATTTACATCAAGGCATGTAGCACGTAATAACTCCGTAGCGATTAGACAGAAAAGTTCCACTAAATCTGCCACTACTCATACAAATTATTATTCTGGTAATCATTAATAAAACCTTAAGCAAATTTATTTGCCATCCCCCTTGCAATATTTTTTATTATTTAGCCATACCCTCGTGCCATCGCGCCGTAAACCATAAAAAAAACTTGCAATTCAGCCCTCCCTCCTCATTTCTGATGCTTAAGGTTTGATTAATGATTGATTCTTTTCATTTCTTCCGGTGAAGATCGGCGCAATAAAATGCAATGCATTGCAAATTAACTGTTTACATAAAGTTTTCCTTCAAATAAATTGACTTAAGTACTTCAAATACATAATTTTGCCGCATATAAATATTCGATGAAGACAGTGTTTGATTTCTCGACCGGTTTTTTAAGCTCATACGGATTGTTCATTTCCGTGGATCAGCTCTGTTTCGTCGACTCTGGCCTGATCAACCAGATATTAGGTACAGTCATTGCTTTAATTGGCGGAATTATTTCCACTATCGTTTTGAATATTCTTAGGGCCAAATTCCCTAATCTGTTCAAGCCGGCCTCATCCAGTAAAAAGAATGATTCTTTGGAGTAAGTCCATAGCAAGGCCGTACCAAGTTCGTTCATATGTTTGTTTAATCTTAAATTTTAAAAAAATGGCTATCGTTCAAAATCCAATTACTGGAAGATCATCCGGCCAGTTTGCCAATGCAATCTTCCAAACCCTTTTAGGGAAAAATGTCTTACGTAGTAAACCTCTTTCCATTCAAAATCCAAGGACACTGGGTCAGCTTACCCAGAGAGCCAGATTCGCTTTAATTGTCCAGTTTTTAAGAGCCTTCCTGTCAATTATCAGGATTGGCTTTAAACTCAAGGCAATTGGTCAAAATGCTTTTAATGCTTGCATTTCTTATAATGTCTCAAAATCAATTTCTGGGACCTACCCGGATTATTCCATTGATTTTGCCAAAATAATGATTGCTCAGGGTGCATTGCTTAAAGCTGGTCATGCGCATATGGATGAGAATGTACCGCAGGCAGTCTCTATTGGAATCGATGAGAATTGTTTAATGATCGATCCGGAGTATAATGACCTGGCTTATGGATTATTCTATAACCTGACCAAAAACTCGTTTATGACCTCTATGGGTATCAATAAACGATCTGATTGGGGCGTCAACGTGGTCCCTGAATTATGGGAAGTCGGCGATGTCGTTCATGGATGGGTATTTTACACTTCACCGGACGGAAGTAAAGTATCTGATTCGGTTTATGCCGGTTCTACAACCCTTATTGGTGGTTAATCAAAAAGCCCTGCAAATTGCAGGGCTTTTTCTTTCATCCTTCCAGGATTAACCTCATAATTTTTCTCCTTCAGCTTTAAAATAATCGAAGAATTATCCAAATTATTACCTCCCTTTGCTTTCTTTTTCCCTCAATTATCCTTATCTTTATATAAATCTGATGGTAAAATTCCCGTTGGACTTACTATTGGACTTTCGTTTTTTACATCTTGTAATCGCTTAATAAAGTGATCGTTACAGTATAAGGTTCGAGTCCCGTCCGGACCGCAAAAGGAGGAAAGATAAAATCTTTTCTCCTTTTTTTATTATGGGCTATTTTGTTTACATCATCCATTCTTCAAAATATGACCTGTACTATAAAGGTTACTCTACAAATCCTTATCACAGGTTATTTGAACACAACTCGGGCTTGAGCAGGTACACCAAAGCTAAAAGGCCATGGGTATTGGTATATTTGGAAGAGCTACCTGATAAAAAAACTGCCTTGATCCGTGAAAAGCAAATCAAAAAATACAATCACACCTATATCAAAATCCTGATCGGGCAACCTCAAAACTTATTGAGATAATAGCATGCTCCTGTCATCTCGCCAAGAGCGAGACGGGTTCGAGGCCTCTCGCCGGAGGCGAGACAAAAGGAGTAAAGATAAAATCTTTTCTCCTTTTTTTATTATGGGTTATTTTGTTTACATAATTCATACTGCGAATAGTATCCTTTAAACTTAGATAGGGTATTTGCACAATGAAGTAATCAATTAATAATTTTGTTCAAATCCATAAAACGACACCGCCATGTTAAGTAGAAGTCTTAAACCAATTCTTATCACAATTTCAATTTTATTATCCTCTCTTGTGTTTTCACAAGAAATTTTTACTGCCATCATGCAAGGCAATCTGGATAAGACAAAACAATTAATTGAGGCTGACCCGGCTAATGCTACCATTAAAAATCCCCGTGGGTTTTCCCCAATTCATTTCGCGGCAAATTTTAAACAACTTGAAATTGCCAAACTCCTGGTTGAAAATGGTGCTGATCCATTTATTGTTGGCCCAAATAAGCGACAAGCCATTCATTGGGCTGCAGCAAACGGAAGCGCCGAAATACTAAGATGGCTCTCATCATTAGGTGCTGATTTAAACCTAAAAGATGAAACAAATAAAACACCATTGTATATGGCTGCGACCAGGGGACACACTGAAAGTGTAAATTTTTTATTGACACAAAATGTCGAAATTCAAACTGAAGGAGATGGTGCTTTTGAACTGTTATATTTCTCAACAATGTTTGGGTTTGAGGGTATTTTTGAAAAATTCCTGAACTCCGGTTTCGATCTAAAACAGTTAACCAAAGATGGATCAGGGCTAATGCTTGCCGCTGCGCTGAAAGGCAATATTGATTTTATTTCAAAACTATCTGATCGGGGATTAGATCTTAATCTTTTAAATGATTTTGGAGAATGTGCCCTTCATATTTCCATTATACATAAGAATTATGAAGCCATGAAAAAATTGATTGAATTAGGGGCAGATATCCATTTAAAAAACTTTGCCGGGCAAAATGCATTAAGCTTTGCACAAAAACTTGAGTCAACCTCTTTCACGGATCATCTCAAATTAAAAGGTGCGATTCAGCATGATGATCTAATTTTAAAAGATAAGTATCCCGGTTTTGACACTCCTGGATTAACTCCAAAACTTTTTGCACCGGGTTTGATTTCAACTTCCGATTTTGAAGAACGGGATGTGATGTTTTCACCAGATTTTAAAGAATTTTATTTTACCCGTTATTCTCGAATAACCCAAATGCCCATGACGGTTCAATTGATGAACTTTGAAAACGGTCAGTGGTCAAAACCTGTAGCCGCAGCATTCTCCGGAAAATTCAATGCAGCAGAGTGTTTTATCAGCCACGATAACAAGAACCTTTATTTTATCTCTCAACGCTCGCAGGATGGCACAGACATTCCATCTCCCTGGGAAATATGGATAGCTGACCGTATCAATGGTGACTGGGATAATTTTCGATTATTTGACACTACACAGTTAAAAGGTTGTTTTTATCCCAGCCTGACAAAGAATGGAGAATTGCTTTATACGGGAGTGGGTAATGATCTTTACCTTTCAAAAATAGAAAATGGGAAAGTAGTTGATCCTATAAAACTAGGGCCTGAAATAAATACAGCTGATGGTGAATACAATGCCATGATTTCACCCAATGGCGACTACATCATATTTACCTCACACGGATTCGAAGATCATTTTGGAGGTGGTGATTTGTACATCAGTTTCAGAAAAGACGACAATAGCTGGACACCATCAATCAATATGGGACCAGAAATAAATACTGCTGCAACTGAGTATTGTCCGAATGTTTCACCTGATGAGAAATATTTCTTCTTTACCAGCAATAAAAAAGGTACCGAAGATATTTATTGGGTAGATGCAGAAATTATTAATCAACTCAAAAAGGAAGCTTTCAGAAAATAGTATTTTTTAAAAGTCAATTCTCACGCTTGCTTTTTTTCACTAATCCCGAAATGTTAAAGTGATTGTGGTGCCTTTCGCCTCAACAGATCTGACTTCTATGGTACCATTATGCATTTTCATAATCTGTTTTGACAAACTTAATCCTATTCCTGATCCTTCTCTTTTGGTAGTATAAAAAGGGATAAAAATATTTTCGAGAATATCCTGATTCATCCCTGAGCCATTATCAGCTATTTCAACCATGGTTCTGTTTTCAAAATCAACGCTCTTTAAACTGATTTTCGCCAACCCGCTTTCAGATTTTTCTAAAGCATCCATCGAATTTTTAAGGATATTGATCAGCAATTGTTCGATCAGCTTAATATCCAAATCTAAATCCGCTATCCCGTCGTTTGCTTCTAAAACAATTTTAATGTTTTTATCTTCAAATCCTGGCCTCAGTAAGTCAATAACATTTTGGATTATCTGTTTAAGATTCGCTTTTTCGAACTTCGGAGCAGGCATATTAGTATAACTTTTGGTCGCTTTAACAAATTCAACGATTCCCTTGCTGCGCTTTTCTATGGTTTTCAGACTGTGTCTTAAGTCGCTTTGATCTTCCTGATTCAAAGAAGTCAAATCTTTTTCATTTCCTTTTTCATCCAGCAACAATTGATTTGTAACCCCTGCCAATGTTGAGATTGGAATCGCAGTATTCATTATTTCGTGGGTCAATACCCTCACCAATTTTCGCCACGAATCCAGTTCTTGCTCTTCCAATTCAAATCTCACATCCCTTATGGAGACTAATTTATAAGGTTTATCTTGCAATTTAAATTCTGTGGCATGAATTGAAACATTATAGATAGTACCCAATTTGCTGAATTTGTAAAGTTTTTTCTGTCCACCTCTTATTTCTTTAACAATCGACGAAAGAGGTTGATCAAACCGTTCAATCACATTTATTTTTTGAATATTGGAACGATTAAAAAACCGTTTTGCTGCTTCATTCAAAATCACGATGTTTTCCTCTTTGTCAAAACAAAGAAGAACAATATTTATGTGTTCAACAATGGTTTGTAAGTACGAATGATTGCGCTCTTTTTCAGTGCTTAAATTACGGTAAACACTGATCAGATCATCAAAAGCCTTTGCAAGATCATCATTCTTTCTACGCAATTTATAGGTGTTTTTAAACTCTCCGAAAGTTATAGCACTTATAAAATTGTAAAGTTCACGTTTGCTTCTTTCCGATTCGCGGATAAGTAAAACCGAGCTTAAAATCACCAGTAAAAAAGCCCAACCCGACAACAGCCAAAAGGGCGAAGCAATAGCAAAATAAAGGCTTGCAATACTGCTTGAAACAAGCAATACAATATAAACAATCAATTTTATCCTAAAAAGATTAAAGTTCATATTTTTTCATTTTCCGGTATAAAGTGCTTCGTCCATAGCCCAGTATTTTAGATGCTTCTGTCATATTCCAGTTCACTGCTTTTAAGGCTTTTTGTATTGCTTCTTTCTCCACATTTTCAATGTGAAAATTAACTACCTTATCTTGTTGTTCATTTGGGACATTTAACAGAATTGCATTTTCATCAATGAAAATGTCATTATTCATAATTACAGCCCGTTCAACCAAATGTTGCAGTTCACGGATATTTCCCGGCCAATAGTACAACTGCAATTTACGAATCGCTTTTTCGGTAAATTTTTGTCCAACTTTATCATATTTTTTGTTAAAGAGATGGAGAAAGTGATTTACCAAAAGTGGAATATCTTCAGTCCGCTGTCTCAAAGGTGGCAAATTTATTTCAACAGTATTGATACGATAGAGTAAATCCTGTCGGAATTCTTCTCTGGCAAGCATTTGATAAATGGGTTTATTGGTTGCACAAATTAATCGTATGTCAATATTTTGAGCTTGACTTGAACCCACTTTATAAACCGCTCTATTTTGAATAACCGAAAGCAGTTTCGATTGTAGATTCAAGTTCAGGTTTCCTATTTCGTCCAGAAAAAGAGTACCTCGATGTGCCATTTGAAATCGACCCATTCGATCTTCGCTTGCATCGGTAAAAGCTCCCTTGTTATGTCCGAATAATTCCGATTCAAAAAGGTTTTCCGGAATAGCACCTAAATCAACATTTATGAACATTTCCGAAGCACGTTTTGATTTTCGATGAATACTTCGGGCAACCAACTCTTTTCCTGTGCCATTCTCTCCAAGAATTAACACATCAGCGTCTGTTTTGGCTACTTTATTAATGGCTTCGAAAACAGGCAGCATGCTTTTAGCTTTACTGATAAGTTCGCCAAAGGGTTGGTCTAAATCAAAAGACAAGGCTTTTTTGATCTGGGTAAGGTTTTTATTTTCCTTTTTAGCCCGGCTCAGTTCGAAAACAGATTGCACGGTAGCAAGTAATCTTTCCTGCTCCCAGGGCTTAACTAAAAAGTCAATGGCCCCTTCTTTCATGGCTTCAACTGCTAACTGAATATCACCATAAGCCGTATTCATTAATACATGTGCTCCTGGATCAACGGAAAGGATTTTCCTTAACCAAAATAATCCTTCATTTCCGCTCGTCTGACCAAACGAGAAATTCATATCCAATATGATGACATCAAAATGATGCTCGAGTAAAAGATCAGGGATTTTATCAGGCTCAGTAAGGGTAATTACTTCAGAAAAATGAAGCTTTAATATCAAGCGGGCGGTATGCAAAACATCCACATCATCATCTACAAACAAAATTTTACCTGAAATTTTGGCGGCCATTGATGTATTTTTTTACAAATGTACGAAACGTATCAACATGATACAATATTGCGTATCATTTTGACACACCCCTTTGTTGAAATTGCAAACAATTATTTATATTGCATTATATTACAATACTTTAACAAAATTGGCATGTTTAATGCAAATATAAAATAAATAAATAACTATGATACAATATTATTTAAAATTGGCCATTAGAAATATCCTTAGACAAAAGATATATTCTATCATAAACATTTTAGGACTTGCCATTGGGCTATTTGTTTTTTTAATTATTGCACTTTATGTAAAAAACGAATACAGTTACGACAGATTTAATCCAAATTATAAACGTATTTACAGGATGGAATTGGGTGATTGGTGTGTGATTCCGCCTGGAATAGCAAAGAATGTGGATGGTAAAATTCCAGAAATTGATAAAATTTGTCGATTTCGAAATCTGGACAGTGGCTCATTAAAATTTACCTCCGAAAATAATGTAGAGAAAGCAATTACTGCAGACATAATCGGGGCTGTAGATTCAACATTTTTCGACATTTTTAAATTAACATTGATTTCAGGTGACCCCCAAAAAGCACTAACAGAACCGAATTCTATTGTAATTACTGAGAAAATTGCTAAAGCACTATTCGGAAATGAAGATCCATTAAATAAAGTAATTAATTATGCTAACCGGGCAAATATGAAAATTACTGGTGTAATTGAAGACCCAAAAAATTTTCATATTCAGTGCGATGCATATTTATCTATGACAACTTTGTACGCTGCTATGGGTCAAAAAAGTATGGAAACACTTGGTTATCGCAATTATCTCACCTACTTTCTTTTTTATGATGATTACAATGCTGAAACAGTACGTGATAAAATCTTTACATTCTTAAAAGAATTTGACGACCAAAAAACCTTAATAAAAGAAAATTGGACCCCATCAAATATTATTTTAAGGCCTTTAAAAAATATTTACTTTTTTAAGGATGCTAAGTATGAATTTGCCGTAAAACATGGCAACAAACCAATAGTTAATGCATTTATTATCATTGCAATCTTTATACTGGTTATAGCCATGATAAACTTCATCAATTTAACAACGGCAAGAGCATTAAATCGAGCCCGCGAAGTTGGAGTCAAAAAAGTACTTGGTTCTTCAAAACAAAAACTGATTTTACAATTTCTTACAGAATCAATATTTATAAGTTTTATTGCTATAATTCTTGCCATCACCATGCTTCAAGTTCTTTTACCCGAATTCAACAATTTAACTTTGACAAATCTTAATTTGCATGATACTATTTTCACTACTCCTGGTATAATTCTAATTTTATTGACTTCGATTGTAGTTGGGTTACTTGCAGGATTATATCCTGCAATATATATGTCTTTATTTAAACCATTAATTGTATTGAGGGGCATTTTAAATGTTGGGGGGAAAATAGGTTATTT
The DNA here is from genome assembly GCA_018816945.1 of Bacteroidota bacterium. Classification (NCBI taxonomy): domain Bacteria; kingdom Pseudomonadati; phylum Bacteroidota; species Bacteroidota bacterium. The sequence continues at coordinate 86,963 of JAHIVC010000011.1, forward strand.
TCGTAAAGTGTTGATTATACTACAGTTTATTATTGCATCCATTTTGATTTCCGGTACTTTATCAATATACAAACAGATTTCTTATCTCAAAAACAAGGATTTAGGATTTGACAAAGAAAATATTGTCAATTTGCAATTAAGTGGCCCAACACGTTTATCAACTGAAACTTTTAAAAAAGAACTACTCCAAAATCCGAATATTTCGAAGGTGTCATTTTCAGAAGGAATTCCTGGTAATACAAATACGACCATGAGTATTAAATGGAAAGATGAACCGTTAGGCATGAGAATATCCTCTGCAGATCCGGATTTTTTCGAAACATTAAATATTAAAATTAAAGAAGGAAGGGGATTTTCCTGGGATTTAACTACCGACAGGAGAAACACCTGCTTAATAAATGAAACTGCTGCTAAAATGATCGGATGGGACGATCCTGTGGGAAAAACTGTGCAGTTGCCAAGCTCAAACTATTTGTTGCCTCAGCACTTTACAGTAATTGGATTATTTGAAGATTATCACCTGGAATCTTTACATGTACCTGTTGTACCTTTGGTAATTTTTTGGGCAGACAGTACTTACCGGAAGGCGAGCATCAAAATTTCTTCTGCCAATATTCCCGAAACAATTGACTATATCGAAAAAATTTGGAATAATAACAATCCTGGATTCCCATTTGAATATACTTTTCTTAACCAACAGTTTGACCAAATGTACAAATCGGAAGAACGTATGCAAAAAATTGCTATCTATTTTTCAATTCTGGCAATTCTTATTGCTTGTCTTGGATTGTTAGGGTTATCAGCTTTTATGACTCAATTAAGATTTAAAGAAATCGGTATCCGAAAAGTTTTGGGTTCATCAATTAAACAAATTGTCACCAAATTGTCCCATGAATTTGCTTTTCTTGTTATTATCGCTAATATTATTGCAATTCCATTGGGATGGTTGATCTTAAATACATGGCTTAAGGATTACCCATACCGTATATCCATTCAATGGTGGGTTTTCCCGGTTGCATTAATTACTACTATGATCATAGCATTGCTAACGGTGAGTTTCCATTCATTGAAAGCAGCCTTAAGCAATCCGGTAGATGCTATCAGGCATGAATAAATAATAAGAGATCAGGAAATTAAAATTTAGCAAAAATTTTGTTGAATAATAAATTTATGTATCTTTGCAGCCCGAAAATGAAAGTAAAAATAGATATTTAATTTAAAGAACCTATGGCTAATCATAAATCATCAATCAAAAGGATCAGAACTAACGACCTAAAAAGATTACGTAATCGTTATTATGCTAAAACCATGAGAAATGCAGTACGTCAATTTAGGGCAATTACCGAAAAAAGCGAAGCAAGCGAAAAGCTTCCTAAGTTAGTATCAATGATTGATAAGCTTGTTAAGAAATCTATTATTCACAAGAACAAAGCCGGTAATTTAAAATCAAAATTAACCAAGCTTACAAATTCTTTGTAAATATTATCGAAAGCATCATATCCTCAAAGGTCTCTGTTTCAGGGGCCTTTTTTTTGTTTAAATAACTTATCTTTGTCATTGAAAAACCGTTTTCTTATGACAGATAAGAAATACTTCTCCATAAAACAATGGGCTGAAGATGACCGCCCAAGAGAAAAATTGCTCCTAAAAGGGAAAAGTGCCCTAAGCGATGCAGAACTTATTGCGATATTATTGCGTTCAGGGAATAGAGAAGCAACAGCCGTTGATTTATCAAAAGAAATTCTTGAAAAAGCCAAGAACAATCTCATCGAGCTTTCAAAATTTACGACCAACGATTTTCTTACTTTTAAAGGAATTGGTGAAGCAAAAGCCTTGTCTATCATCGCAGCCTTAGAGCTGGGGAGGCGAAGGCGAAGTGCTGAAGTTATTGAGAAATCATCCATCAGCGGTTCAAAAGATGTTTTCAACTATTTCATGGCTATTGTTGAAGATTATAAATATGAAGGATTTTGGGTGCTGCTATTAAATCGCGCCAACAAAATCATTAAACATATACAAATTAGTGACGGAGGAGTTTCAGGAACCATCGCTGATCCAAAAAAAATATTCAAACTAAGTATCGAAAACGGAGCAAGCGGAATCGTTCTTTGCCACAATCACCCTTCAGGCAACATCAAACCAAGCGAACAAGATTTGAAATTGACAAAAAAAATTGTTGAAGGGGGCCAATTGCTGGATATTAATGTACTGGATCATCTTATCATTGGCGACAATAATTTCTTTAGTTTTGCTGACGAGCATTTAATTTAGCCCATTTCGAAAAATAATTCCTCATTAAACCCGTGAAAATCAAATTTTCAATGTATTGGGGTTTGCATTATCAAATAATTTATCTATTTTTGCACTCCATTTATGGAAAAGGCTGAATGAGCCGGAAATAAATCAAAATCAAGTATAAACAAATTTAATCCTAGTAATGATGAATCAATACGAAACCGTTTTCATTATGACTCCCGTTTTGTCTGATGACCAGATGAAGGAAGCGGTAAAAAAGTATCAGGATTTCTTGAAAGAAAAAGGGGCAGAGATTGTTCACGAAGAGTATTGGGGCCTAAAAAAATTAGCTTACCCAATTCAAAAAAAATCAACCGGTTTTTATCACTTAATCGAGTATAAAGATGCAGGTCAGGTTGTTCGTGACTTTGAAGTTGCTTTTAAACGAGACGAGAGAATCTTACGCTTTTTAACCGTCAAACTCGACAAACATGCAGTTGCATACAATGAGAAAAAACGCAAAAAAGCAAAAGAAGAATCTGTTGAAAAAGAAAGCAAATAGTTATTAACCCTTTAAATCATCAAAATGGCACAGTCAAGTACAGATATTAAATATCTAACTCCCATAGCGGTTGATACTAAAAAGAAAAAGTATTGCCGATTTAAAAAGAGTGGAATAAAATACATCGATTATAAAGATGCTAATTTCCTTTTGAAATTTGTGAATGAGCAAGGTAAAATTTTACCTCGACGCCTTACAGGTACCTCAACAAAGTATCAGAAGAAAGTATCGCAGGCAATTAAACGCGCCCGTCACATTGCGTTAATGCCTTATGTTGCAGATTTACTAAAATAAGGAGAAAAAGTCATGAAAGTTATTTTAAAAGAAGATGTTCAAGGCTTAGGTTATACTAACGACCTTGTATCGGTAAAGAATGGTTATGGCAGAAATTTCCTTATCCCACAAGGGTTGGCAATTTTAGCTACCGAACCAAATAAAAAAGTCAGGGATGAAGATCTAAAACAAAAGGCCTATAAAGAGGACAAAATTAGAAAAGAAGCTGAAACCCTATTAAAAGCGCTTCAAGATGTTACTGTTAAAATTGGTGCCAAAGCCGGCACTTCCGGTAAGATTTTTGGTTCTGTAAATGCTTTACAGATTGCCGAAGCACTAAAAGCTCAATTCAAATTTGATATCGACCGTAAGAAAATTATTGTTGACGGCGACTCAATCAAAGAAATTGGAACTTATAAAGCTACGATCAAAATTCATAAAGAGATCACAGCCGAAATTAATTTCGAGGTTATTGCCGAGTAGGTTTTCAGTACAATATTTTATTATCTTTAAATCCCGGTTTCGATCGGGATTTATTTTTTTGCCGGAATCACATGATCTCAAAAGGCCAGATAAAACATATCAGTTCACTTAAGCTTTTAAAATTCAGGAAAGCGACCGGAGAATTTGTGGTTGAAGGTGAAAAAATGGTTCATGAGCTCATCATGAGCGATTACGAAATAAATGCTCTGTACGCGCTCCCTGCATGGCTGGAAGCCAATCAGGAACTGATCAGACAGAATCAATTAAATGCAGAAAAAATATCTCCAAAAGAACTTGAACGGATAAGCTCGTTTAAAACTCCAAATCAGGTACTGGCAAACGCACAAATTCCTGCCAGGATTGACCAAGAAATCAGTTTTGATGATTTGATCCTTGTTTTGGATGACATCCGTGATCCGGGCAATTTAGGAACCATTATCCGCACGGCTGACTGGTTCGCGATCAGAACGATTGTATGCTCTGTGAACACGGTTGATTTATACAATCCAAAAGTACTCCAATCAAGTATGGGATCTTTTATGCGAGTAAATGTTATTTATCAAGATCTAAAAGCTTTTATTCAAAAAGCTCGAACTGAAAAAGTGACTGTTTATGGCACCTTTCTGAATGGAATGAATATTTATGACGAAAAACTTGCTGAAAAAGGATTAATTATTATTGGCAATGAATCACAAGGCATCTCTCCTGAAATCGAAAAAATGATTGATAAGCGAATTAATATCCCATCCTATCCGCAAAATTTAACAAATCAAGCTGAATCTTTAAATGCATCCGTTGCAACCGCAATTATTTGCGCAGAATTTCGCAGGTCCTTTAATCCCTGAAACTGCATTCTGAATTCTTTATTCTGTCTTCTGTATTCTTCTTCACCAAATCACAATTTATAATTATATTTAAATTACATCTGGCAGTCGGCAATTAAATGAATGATCGTATCTTTGTAAAAAATCTAAATTATGTTGCTCAAATTAATCCTTATAACCGTTATACTGATGGCTCTGGCCTTCGCTTTTATTGGCATTAAAATGTTTTTAAAAAAAGACGGGAAATTCACCAAACAATGCAGTACTGTTGATCCCCGAACCGGCCAACGCATGGGCTGTACTTGTGGCTCAGAAGAGAGCACTTGCCATAACGATTAGATTTCAAGACATTAGACGTTAGAAAAGAATCCTTAAATCTAACGTCTTTTATATTTATATCCATAATCTTACTTACTTGTTAAGCTTTTTTTAAAATAACCTTAACCTCCGCAAATTAACCCTTAATGCAACTGATATAGAATCAGTAAAAGGGACTTCCTTCATCAGAAAAATTTGAGGTGCCCAAAATACAAAATTTCATCTGCACAACTTTGACTCAAACCAAAAGTCCGATACGGCAATACCTGCTAAACAGCCAGATGTTGAACAATGCTAAATAAATTATTAAGCAGACATTACATATATCGAAAATGTGTATATTTAAACAATGTAATTTGGATAAATATAAATTATAAAA
>JAHIVC010000012.1 GCA_018816945.1 Bacteroidota bacterium
AGAAAAAGAAGTAATTTTAGTAGTACAAATCAACGGCAAACTCCGAGATCAAATTAAAATTACTGCTGACATTTCCGAAACTGACGCAAAAAAACTTGCACTTGAAAGCGAAAAGATTCAGAAATGGATTGAAGAAAAAGAGATTAGAAAAGTGATTTTTGTGAAAGGAAGGTTGATAAATATAGTTTTATAAAACCCACGGGAGATGAACGGCAGTATACGTTCCAAATGTCATGGTAAGTTCTGTCGAACCATAACAACCCCTAAAGGTTAAGATTGGTATGAAACCGATGTGATTATTAAATTTCAATTTTGCAATTTTTATTAATTTCAAATCCCAGTTTCTTGATCAATAATTTCTCTTGTTCTTTTTCAAAATAGACATAAAGCGTTTCAGTTTTTAAGTTCCACTTTGATAATGTGTATAAAGTTATGTGTTCATTCGGCAGATTAATTTTCTCGTTCAAGATATTTAGGGTCTGCTGATTTTCTTATAATTCCCCTCTTGAGAGGGGCTAGGGGTGTGTTAAATTAGCGTAAAAACCCACCCCAACCCCTCCCGAGAGGGGAATATTTGGAGAAAATCAGCAGACCCTATTAATCTCGCCTTTTTCGCTTTCTTGATTCTCATAAACTCTGCGGATGAAATATGTTTGAGGAATAAATTCTTTGTCTTCTTTTTTCCGAATCTTGCTTCGATCATAATCCGAATACCATAAACTTGATTTATTGAACAGCTTTAACTTTTTATCCAGATCAGCTATTGATTCAAAAGTAAATTTATTCCAAAAGTTTCTGGCAAATACGGAATTGGAACCTTCCACTGAGCCATTGTTCCACGGACTACGAGGATTGGTGAAAATTGGAATGATCTTTTTATCAAGTAAAAATTTAATGGTTTTACTGATTGTTCTAACGGCGGAAGCGCTGCCGATAAACGTCAAACCGTTATCCATTTTAACGGCATCCGGAATTAAGAAATTATTGAAAAACCATTCTAATTCTTTTCTGGCATTCTTATTGGTTTGAGCTAAGATGCGCCTGTATTGCTTTAAGCCAAGCGATTTGCAAGAAAAGGCTATAAAGTGAACCGGATTGGTTTGTCCTTTAATAAATCGCTGAATAAAATCAACTTCTAAAACGAGCGAGCCGATTTCTGAAATCAATCGTTTAGGATAATGCTGGTATTTTGAAATCCCTCTTTTTCTTTTCTGATGAGATTTCGACAATCCGAATTCTTTTAAAACGGTTTTGATAAATGATAGATTAATTTTAGTTGGATTAATATTTTTATTCTGTTTGTTCTGATTATTGTTTTCATATAAATATTTCAAAATAGCTTTCGGGCCGATATATAATTTATTTGATTTTTCTAATTCTTCTCTGGTATTTTTGATTAACTGTTTTTCATCGTCTGTATGTGTTCTGGTCTTTCCTTTCTGCCAGCCCCGATTGTCTCTTTCGAAATCTTGCTCTTCTGATTGCGTCCATTTAATTGCAAACTCCCAAGATACTTTTTCTTTTTCAATTATCTGTTTCCTTGAAATGTTTTTTTAAAATGCATCTCATTAATTTTCTCTCGTAATTTAATTCTTTTTTCTTTGTTCATATGATTGATAGATTAGATTGATAAAACATATCTATTCTACCAACTTAACGAACAAAGACAAGTTTAGCACATCGGTTTCATACCAATCTTAACCGTTAAGCATTGAAGAGAGGCCGAAGGAAGTGGCAGATAGAATTATCCCCGGACACTGGGAAGGAGATCTGATTGTTGGGAAGAACAATCGTTCGGCTCTTGGCACTCTGGTAGAGCGCACGACCCGCACGACTATTCTCGTCCCGGTAAAGAGCAAGGAGGCGGAAGTTGTTGCTAAGGCATTCGCCAAAGAAGTAAAGAAACTTCCTCAACAGATGAAATTATCAATGACTCACGATCAAGGGCGGGAAATGGCAAAGCATAAATTGTTTACCGATATTACCGGCGTCAAAGTATATTTTGCCCACCCGAGAAGTCCCTGGGAACGCGG
>JAHIVC010000013.1 GCA_018816945.1 Bacteroidota bacterium
CGAAGAATTTATTAAAAACAATTCCAAGAAGATAAATTGTGAGAAATACCAAATTATAAGTTAGCGCTACTACACTTACTATTTTTAATATAAAGGGTTTATTTATCTGAACTTGCTCTTCCATTTTATTTTTAGATACCAGACTCTAATTCATGAACTTTAAATGACGAAAATAAAACAGGATAAAAGTAGTTGTTAAAAGTACTCCAAAAAGAGGGAATTGTTCCGTTTTAACATATAATGAAGGGATAATTAACAGAAGTATTTGAGCAATTGCATAAGTATGAAATCCAAATTTTTTCAACCGCCACATCAACATTGCACCATAAAGTGAGAAACTATAAAGGAAAAAGCTTAACAGGTAAAAACTTTTACTATATGTAAATACAATTTCAGCTCCTGGTAAATTGAGACCTCCACTTTCGTATGTTTCCAATAACATATCAAAACTTAAGTGAATAATCAGGTTTGAGAAAGCAGCAAGTCCACTACCTATGAATGTTAATATACATATAATAGTCAATGCTTCCGGCCTTTTTTTACCCTCCGTGTTTATTATTTCATTTTGATCTACCATGGTTCAAATTTACATTTTTATTCGTGAAACTCAAATTTCAATATTCTTAGATTATTGCTGAAAATGAAGTTGATTAATATCAAGGTTTTATCAGAGAATAAGGATATTGAAATTTGTTAGTTGAACGCCTGCCTGCCGAAATGCAGTACAGGCAGGAATCCCGATCATATCAAATCGGATATGGTTTATTGAAAGGGAAGAAGTAAAATTAATTTAGATTGCATTGGTTGGCTAATAATCGGGATCGTATTCAAACAAAAAGTCCGGCTAAACTTAACCGGACTTTTTGAACAGTTTTGGGATTTTTATTCTAAGGATCCTACTACTTTTTCAACTTCTTCCAAAATTTCACCTGATTTCACCAATGCTTTCATGGCATTATGATCATCGAAAAGTGGTCGGTCAATATCTAAAAAATCAACATACTTGCGGATTATTTCTTTTGCTTTTGTTACGCCTTGTCCGAAATTATACTCTCTGAAATCAAGAGCCTGGGCAGCGGCCATAAATTCGATGCCAAGAATGCCATAAGCATTATCCAGAATTTGATTGTTTTTAAGTGCCGTGTTCATGCCCATCGAAACAAAATCTTCCTGATCGGCTGCGGCCGGAATTGATTGTACAAATGCCGGAGCTGATAAAATTCGTTGTTCAACAATTTGCATATCTGCAGTGTATTGACTTAACATCAAACCAGAAAACATTCCGGCTCCTTTGGTTAAAAATGCAGGCAATCCAACGCTTAATGCAGGGTTATTCAATCGGTTCATTCTTCTTTCACTCATAACTGAAACCATGGTAATACAAGCTCCGGCCATATCAACAGGCACAGAAACAGGGGTTCCCTGAAAGTTTGCACCTGATAATTGCAGGTTTTCATCGGGGAAGAAAATCGGATTATCACCAACGCCATTCAATTCAATTTCAACTTGCGATCGGGCATAAGCCAAAGCATCATGAGCTGCACCAACTACCTGCGGAGTTGAACGCATTGAGTAAGCATCCTGTACCTTGCATTTTACTTTTCCTTCTTTTAAATCGCCTCCTTTAACCAACATGTTAATGGCATTTGCACTTCTGATGGCACCTTTAAACCCACGTACTTCATGTAATTTAGCGGAATATGGTTTCATATTTGCCTTTAATGCTTCGAGCGACATGGCTGCGGCAATTTCTGCTTGCTTCAACCAACGATTTGCATCATAAAGGAAAATTGCGCTCATTGCTGTTAAAACATTGGAACCATTAATAGTTGCCAATCCATCGCGTGCCTGTAATCCGGGGATTTTAATTCCTGCTTTTTCTAAGGCTTCTTTTCCATTTAGGAGTTCACCTTTATAATAAGCTTTTCCTTCACCCATCATCAACAATGCAATTTGCGACATGGGGGCCAAATCACCTGAAGCTCCCACAGAGCCTTTTTCGCAAACGTATGGTGTAACACCTTTGTTCAGCATATCCACCAAAGTTTGGGTAATTTCAATTCTTACTCCTGAATTTCCATGGGCATGAACGTTAATTCGTCCCAGCATTGCTCCACGAACATGTTCCAATGGCATGGCATCGCCGATACCGGCAGCATGATTGTATATCAGGTATTTTTGAAAATCTTTTACCTGATCATCATTTAAAACTACTTCCGAGAATTCACCGATTCCGGTATTTACGCCATACATGATTTCACCTGCTATGATTTTGTTCTCAAGCATGGTGCGGCATTTATTAATACGTTTAATTGCATCGGGGTGCAATTCCACTTTTTTTGAATGACGAGCTACCGCTACTACGTCCTCAATTGTTAATCCCGATCCTGTAATAATGTAAGTCATATTTTTATGTTTTTAGGTTAATGTGCATGCGTGTTTGTGTGTTAATGTGTTTGTGTTAATGTGTTTATATTTTTATGTGTTTATGTGTTTATTTTTTAGGCATTTACGTTAACACTTAAACTCTCATTTACGTTAACACCTAAACACTCAAAAACGTTAACACAATCTTTCTAAACATCCTCCCTCAAAGCATCCGGGATATTAAGAGGTACTGATTGCAGAAAGCTGACTGTTACATTCATAGCATCACTCATAATTTGATCATCTTTAATAAAACTGACAACCTTTCGATATTCTCCGATAAATTCTTCAATAAAAGGGGACGATTTTTTTGGTCTTCTGAACTCCAATGCCTGAGCCGCATTAAATAATTCGATGGCTAAAATCCGTTCCAGATTCTGCACAACTTTATAGCCCTTCGTTGCAGCATTAGCACCCATGCTTACATGATCTTCCTGCCCTTGAGATGACTCGATGGTATCAACCGAAGCCGGGGTGCAAAGTTGTTTGTTCTGGCTCACGATCGAAGCTGCCGTATATTGTGGTATCATAAAACCCGAATTTAAGCCGGGGTTAGCTACCAAAAAAACCGGTAAATTTCTTTTGCCCGAAAGCAATTGGTAGGTCCTTCGCTCAGAAATGCTTCCCCATTCGGCTACCGCAATCGCCAGATTATCTAAGGCTAGTGCCAAAGGTTGTCCATGGAAATTTCCTCCCGAAATAATCAAATCTTCATCCGGGAAAATAGTTGGATTATCCGTTACTGCATTAATTTCACAGGAAAACACATAAGCTACATAATTCAATGCATCTTTTGATGCACCATGAACCTGTGGAATACAGCGAAAAGAATAAGGATCCTGCACATGCTCCTTGGGTTGATTGATAATTTCACTTCCTTCGAGCAGCATTCGGATGCGCTCAGCGGTTTTAATTTGCCCAATATGAAAGCGAATTTGATGCACCAAATCGTTGAACGGTTCTATTCTTCCATCAAAAGCTTCAAGTGATACTGCACTGATAATATCTGCCAATTGTGAAAGACGGATGGTTTTTAGTACACTAATAACGCCATAAGCGCTCATAAATTGGGTACCATTTAGTAAAGCCAAACCTTCTTTTGACCTCAATGAAATGGATTCCCATTTTAGTTCTTTGTATACAGAATCTGTGTTCCGTTTCTCACCTTTATAATAAACCTGCCCCAGTCCAAGCAAAGGTAACGACAGGTGTGCCAGTGGTGATAAATCGCCGGATGCACCTAGTGATCCCAACTGATATACAACAGGTAAAATGTCATAATTAAAGAATGCCACCAGGCGTTCTACGGTACTTAATTGAATCCCTGAATGACCATATGATAAGGATTGAATCTTAAGCAAAATCATTAGTTTTACGATCTCGCGGGGTACTTCTTCACCCATTCCACAGGCATGTGATTTGACCAGATTACTTTGCAGCGTGCCTAATTCTTCACGTGAAATCCGATGATTGCAAAGCGAACCAAAACCTGTATTGATCCCGTAAATAGGCTCATCTTGCGAAGCCATTTTGTCATCAAGATATTGGCGGCATTTCAGGATTCTTCTTTTTGATTCTTCTGATAGTTCAATTTTGTAATCTTCTTTTAATATATGATAGATGATCTTAAAAGTCAGTTTTTCCGGACTAATTTGATGTACATTCATTTGTATACATTTTAGTATAAATTCAGTTAAAATAGCTAAGTTGGTTGTTACGCCGGAAATTTAATTTTAGGAAAATTGATTGTAAAATGGATAATCGAAATATAAAATTATGGATGATCCTAAATTTCCGATCTCGTGCGAATTGGATGAACGCACTTGATGATCGGACTTAGCAGAGTGAAGTACGATTAACTTTAATTTTAAACTTTAAGGACCAGTTCATCGTTATTTTTTGTGAGGTTAAAAGTATAAATTATTTATATTCAATGCTAAAGAAAAATTATTTTATTTTGTAGTAAAATTGAAAACGGATGGATAATCAAATAAGAGATGGAATTCTAAAAAACCTTCATGAGCAGGAAGCAACGCTCCTTTACTTCTTCTCAAATCATTGTGCACCTTGTTCTACTTTGCGGCCAAAGGTTTCGGATTTATTGAAAGATAAATTCCCGAAAATGAATTTCATGTTGATTGATGCGGAGGCCGAGCCTGAATTTTCAGCCAATTACAACGTGTTTGCAAGTCCAACAATCATCTTGTTTTTTGATGGGAAAGAAACCAGACGATTTAGTAAGTTCATATCAATGTTAGAGTTGGAACAAAGTATCGAGCGTTATTATAAAATGATTTTTGAGGAATAAATTTGGTGATGGATGCAAAATTATTGAGCCTGTGTTTTCATGATCTTTACCAGGCGGGTTTAACTACAGCTTCCGGTGGAAATATTTCCTGTCGTCAAACAGATGGATTGATTTGTATCTCTCCTTCACAAATTGATAAAGGATATTTAAAGCCTCAGGATTTTGCATTGTTAAATTTTGATGGAGTACAAGTTGGTAATAATAAACCTTCAATGGAATATCCCTTTCATTTATCGCTTTACAGAAAATTTCCGCATATCAAAACAGTGGTACATATTCATCCGCTCGTATTTGTTGCACTCAGCCTTCTTTCAAAAAACGATTATGAGTTGAAAGGGATAAGTGAAAAATTCAATTTTGGATATGCTGATTATGCAATACCGGGAAGTGATTTATTAGGTTCAAATATTTGCAAAGCATTTAAGGATAATGTGGATGTGGTATTGATGCAAAACCATGGAGTAATTGCAATCGGTACAGAATTGAATGTAGTGATTGAACGAATTGTTGAATTAAATCAGGCCATCATAAAGCATTTTAACCTGGGTTCAATTGTTGATAAATTTTCGCTAACTGGTAAATTAAATCTTAAATCCGAAAATACGTCCCGCTTTTATGAAGAAAGAACCAAGCATTTTTTAAGTATAAAGAATGAAGTAAAATTTGTTGAATATAATAAAAGAGGCTTATTTACGACTGCTGTTCAATTTCAATCTTTAAAATTAGGATCTCATTCTGCATTTTCGACTCATATTATCCCGGAGAGTTATTTAATCTTAAAAGATCCACTTTTTCAAAATAAAAAATTCAATAAAGCACAAATAGATGTTTACCTTAAATTATTCGATGAGCAAATTAAAGTTTTAATTTTTAATGATGGATGGGCATTGATCAGTGGAACTTCTCTTTACAATTTATACGATAAAATGGAGGTGCTTGATTTTACAGCTAAAGTGATTTTAATTGCCCTAAAGATGGGGCAGATTGATTTGCTTTCTGATTCTCAAATTTTGAAATTAAAAGAGAAATTTCTATAAACGGGATGGCGTCCCGAATTTATCGGGAAGCCATCCCTTCATAAGACCTTATCCGGAAAATTCCTTAATCAGTTCTTCAATATTTATTTTTTTCTGATCACCTGAAACCATATTTTTAAGCGTGATCATGTTCTCGTTCATTTCAGATTCACCTACAAGTGCTACAAAACGTATCTTTTTGCTATCGGCATAACTCATCTGTTTTTTCATTCGGCCCGAATCAGGGAAAAGTTCTGCATTGATTCCTGCCTGTCGAAGCCGGGTGATCACTTTAAGGCAATATTGAGCTTCTTTGAACCCAAAATTAGCAAACATGATTTGTGTGCCAATTTGGGCACTTTCAGGGAACAGATTGAGTTCGTTCATCACATCGAATATGCGATCGGCACCAAACGAAACGCCTACTCCTGAAACATTAGGTAATCCAAAAATTCCGGTTAAGTCATCATATCTTCCACCTCCGCAAATACTTCCCATTTGGGCATCTTTTGCTTTTACTTCAAAAATGGCTCCGGTATAATAATTGAGTCCGCGTGCAAGGGTCAAATCAAGGGTCCAATGGGTTTTTAGGTCCAGTTCTTTCAAATACTTCATGATGGTCATGGTTTCTTCCAAGCCACGCATCCCTATTTCCGAATCTTTTAAAACCTCCATCAGTTTTGGAAACTTAACCTTTAAAATCCCTTCCAGCAAAATGATGGGTTGCAGCTTATCAATCGCATCTTTTTGAATTCCTTTTTCGGCTAATTCTGCATTTACGGCTTCGAGCCCTATTTTATCCAATTTATCGATGGCAATGGTGATGTCAATAATTCTGTCGGGCTCGCCAATAATTTCAGCAATGCCTGCTAATATTTTTCGGTTGTTGATTTTTACTTCGGTTTCAATTCCCAATCTTCGGAAAATATCATCAATAATCAAAACTAACTCGACCTCATTCAATAAAGCATCGCTTCCGATCACGTCCACATCACATTGGTAAAATTCGCGGTAACGGCCTTTTTGCGGACGATCGGCTCGCCACACCGGTTGTATTTGATAACGTTTAAAAGGAAAAGTAATTTCGTTTTGATGCTGAACCACGTAACGGGCAAAAGGAACGGTTAGATCGTATTTTAATCCTTTTTCTGAAATAAAAGTGGCAAACTTATTTGCATCGGTAGTTGTTTTTTGATCCTCATTCAGCTTACCCAAAAACTCCCCTGAATTCAGCACTTTAAAAAGCAAACGGTCGCCTTCTTCGCCATATTTTCCCATGAGGGTCGAAAGGTTTTCCATGGCCGGAGTTTCGATGGGTTGGTAGCCATATAATTTAAATACCTCACGAATGGTGTCGAAAATATAATTTCTCTTGATCATCACTTCCGGTGAAAAATCGCGGGTTCCTTTAGGGATTGAAGGTTTTTGAGCCATTTTTTCTTGATTAATCTTTATTGCAAAAGTAGAGCATTTTCTTTGTTTACAAAAATTTCAGTTTTCTTAAGAGTGAATTATTATACTCGGCACATCCGGCTTCACCTTCCGAAGGAGCCCATGTGGCAAAATTTTTATCATCCGAAGCATCCCATGGGCCATCCTTGATTTCATAAACCAAACTATCAGGTTCTAAGGTTAACAATGTGTGCCAGGTTTTTGCAGGAATTTCCGCCCCATAATTTCCAATGATTGGATCTAAAATTAGATGGTCGATAATTTCTCCTTTTTCTGAAAATTCAATTATTAAAACCCGTCCTTTCAAAATGATAAAAGATTCCATTTTGTCCGGATTTTCATGTTTGTGCGGTTGCACGTAAGTTTCTGGATTTGTAGCATGGATCATACGATGGATGCGATCAGAAAAATGTTGATGGAAATTGAAATTCTTTCTCTTTCTGTCTGATTTTGTTGCTTCCTGGATGAGCGGATTAGTTATCTGGTTTGTGATGTGAATCATTTATTTAATTTTAATTCATGATCATCCATTGTTTTAAATAGCTTGAAAATTAACTCTCTTTTTGAATTATCCCTATAATCGGGATGGAAAATTAATTGAGGAATTTGAATTAGAATGATGGCCGCAAAAAGCATTAGAGATATACTTTCTTCTTCAAGAAAGTAATTTAAAAATAGAGAGATCATCAAAAGAATTAAAAGAATAATAAGCATAATCTTTGAAAACTTCTTCTTCTTTTTATTTATAAGGATTAGCTTTTGTAATAAGGCTTCTGGGATGGTTCCTAATTCCTTTATTAATTTCTTGTCTTTAAAAGGCATTAATCCTAATTCCTCA
>JAHIVC010000014.1 GCA_018816945.1 Bacteroidota bacterium
CCTGAAAACAGCAGTCGCAGGACTCAGTTTATAAAACGATTAGTTGATTTTGGGGCCAACAAATCTGTAAATATTAGCCTGGTTTACTATCCGCCATATCACAGTAAATACAATCCAGTAGAGAGAGTTTGGGGTGTTTTAGAAAAACATTGGAATGGGCAAATTCTTGACAGCGTTGAGAAGGTCCTTGGATTATGTAGGACGATGAGTTGGAATGGTAATTCGCCTGTCGTAAAATTGATTGCTGGTATTTATGAAAAGGGCATTACCTTGACTAAAAAAGCCATGGACAAACTGGAAACCTTTTTGGACCGAATACCTGGTATTGAAAAATGGGCTCTTGATATTTCCTGTTATGAAGAATATTAAATGTGGAATTATTTTATTCCACATGCCTAAGAATGCGTATCATAGCTGCGCCAATACTTGCAATATGCCTCAAAAGTGTTCTGATCCTTGAACAATCTCAAGAGATGATGCATGTTTTTTGCGCCAACGATATTGGTCATGCGGCAATTATGTTGGTATTGCTGATACAAAAAAAATATCGTATCAACTATTTTTAGATCTTAACCATCTAATATTGTGAATTAATTTATCGATTATCTAATTATTCCATTTGTGGCATGAAAAATGCTATTACTATATAGCATGTTATCGGTCCGCAAATAAGCATTATTATAGGAGAACAAAATGAAATCAAATCAAATCAAATTAGGAATTATAGTGCTTATTTTGCTTACTTTTGTTATGATAACTCATGCCTTGGCTGCCCAAATTATAATAAAAAATTCCGATAATGCGCCCTATACAGTTGAATATGAACTATGGTGGCTTGTGTTTAAGAGTGACCATTATTATCCGCTTACATCACATGAAGTAATTACGATTAATATGCCGTTTGCTTGTTCAATAGGCAAAATTACGGTCCAAAATGCTGTTTATTCAAAACGGAATAAAATATTTTATCCAGGCGGACTTTACTTACCAGATCGTTCGTTCACAGTTACAATACAAAAAAGTAGTGAAATAAACATCTCTGAGGATTAGTGCTTGTTTAAAGGTTAATTGAAAACGGCAAATTACTTCAGGTGCCAGGAGACTCCTTGACTTGCTTTGCTCGATTAAGATACGTGGTTTCCATTTTTTTTGTCGTTTTTTTGCAATACTCAATATTTCATCTTAGGAGAGATAACATGAAAAATTTTATCATCATGGTAACGTTGGTTGCATCTGTTTTCGTATTGAGAACCGGCACGGGCTGGAGTCAAGGGGGTGTATTTGTCCAGGAGTTGGAAAGAAGCATCTGTAGTAAAATGCCAACATTTAAAAATAGTGGATGCCGTGATTATCTTTTTTTTCGGATTCAAGAATTGAATACTCCGAACTCCGCCAAGGGCCGTTGCCTTTCTCGTTGCCAGTACGGTATGGGCCATAACCCGAAGCCGGTAAATGTGGAAAACTGCAAGAAAGGATGCGAAGAAACCCATACTATTGATCTAAGCCAATAGAGAGGTTCAGGCCGCGGCCTGATATGCTTTGAAGTTGCTGCAAATTTTTCCGGCCAGAATTTGAGGCCTTCAAAAGATAGGTCGTTGAAGGGATATGTATTCTATCAATATTTCTAAAATGTGAATAATTATCAGTTAATATCCGAAGGAGGGTACAATGAAGCGTTTACAATTCTGTTGTTGGGCAATTTTCTTTTTCATCATGGGAGCGGTGACAAGTGGTGCGGTTTTTGCGGTATCCAACACAGTTTGGGTCGGCAATGGGGGAATGGATGCTAAGATCGTAGCAACTAGCGACACCGTAATCGAAATTCACCCTAATCCTACTAAATATAAGGTAAAGACCGGTTACAAGTACAATGAGAAACTTGGCATCATCCTGCTGGAAAAAAAATAGGAATTATTAAAAATTTCAAATTATATAGGTGTACCCTGACAGAAAATCTTGCATTTTTTGCCAAGTAATCGTGCATATTTAAAATTTTTGAATTGAGAATATTTGACAAATTAGTATAATAAGATTTCCTTTCCGGCCGTTCCAAAAAGCAACTCAATAATAAAAAGTGGCGTTTAGAGTAAATGAAATTTCTGATATTCCCTGCCCATACTTTTTGAAATGGATTGCCACGGTTCTCAAGGGTCACTAGGCCAGCTCCCCC